>JAUUWR010000064.1 GCA_030588935.1 bacterium
GGGGAAGAGCTAAATTCACCATCCCGATAATATTCATTATTTTAATCGTCGTGGTTGGTATTGGGGTTTATGTTAAGAGAAAATAAATTCATCAATCCAACCAATAAAACATAACTTATAAAAAGGGTTATATCTTTAAATATCTGAGAAAAGAGGAATAAATATGGAAAGTGTAAATTATGAATATGAAGAGGATTTAGACATTCTTTATGTTAATAATAATTTAAATAAAGAAAAAGTGATTGATAATTTAGTCTTTGGTAATATTGTTATTGATTTTGGTGAAGATGGTAAAGTTTTAGGTATTGAAATAGATTGTGCTTCTAGATTATTTAATTTTCCTTTATGTTTTCATCAACTTTAAGTAATTACACAGACTATATTTTACAAAATATACTTCTCACCACTAATTTATTTATAAACAAATTTAGGTTTTTTCTTTTATCATTTTTAAGTGATTGAAAGGGGGTTTAAGAAAAAAGATGAAAAAAAGTTTAACATTAATTAGTTTAATGTTAGGAGTTATGATGTTGATGGTTGGCGTGGTTAGTGCTGCTGCTCCTGGATTTGTAGAACCTTCTGATGATGATTATGTTTCTGGAGATATGGATGTAGAATGGACAAACCCCTTGAACGACCCAGATATATATATTCAATATAGAGAAGGGAATTGTAATCCTTCTGGAACATGGATGCAATTAGGTCCTTTTTTAAGTAGTGTTACTGAAACAACAATAGATACTTTTGGATTAGATGATGTTGAACATTGTTTAAGACTTAGATTTGGAGGAACAACTTATGATTTTCTACAATTTAATGTAGACAATATAGCTCCAGATGCAGATTTTGATGTTACTGGAGATTTAATTATATATGAAACATTGAATTTTGATGCAAGTGCGTCAACTGACGGAGGAAGTGGAATTGCTTCATATGAATGGGATTTTGGCGACGGTGACACTGGAACTGGAGAGTATACAACCCATGTATATGAAGAAGCAGATGATTATGATGTTGTTTTAACTGTGACAGATAATGTTGGAAATAAAGGGGTAGCTATTATGAATCTTGAAATTGAAGATTTGCCTCTTGAAACTGAAACTTTTTCTTACGAAGCGGGAATTTTAGGAATTGCTCCAACTTTGGATGAAGAATTTGATACTGGTTTAACAGGTGTTGCATGCAGCGTAGTTCCAATTACAGATGAGATCACAAACATAGAAGTTGATTCATCAGGAAGTAGTTGTCTAATTGATGAGACTAGTGATATCCCTTATGATGAAAGAGGAGTTCGTAGTATAATTATCAAAGCAACTGATGGAAGCGAGACTAAATATTATTCTGTAGAAATAATTGTTTATACTTGGTGGATTAATCTTGAAGAAGGATGGAATTTGATTTCTATTCCAATGATGCCTGAGGATACGAGTATTGATTCTGTTTTAGGGGGAATACAAGAAAGCATTGTAGATGATGGAGATTATACTATATTCCAATTTGACGCTACTTATGGAAGTAGTGGGAGATGGTATAAAGCAAAACCTACTAGTACTTGGACTGGAACTTTAGATGATATATTTCCAGGTTATGGATATTGGATAAAGATGGAAGATGAAGATGTCTTGAAAGGTTTTGGAGACATTACTCCTGGAATAGGAGGTTCATTAATTTCAGTAGAAGTAGCAAATGGCTGGAATTTAATTGGGCATTATGGCCTAAAAGAATTAAAGTTATCAAAAGCATTAACTAGTTTAATTGATGGAATCAATAAGCATTATGATGCTGTAGCTACAAGGGATAGTGTTGGCTGGTGGCCAGTACCTTCAATGGACAAGTATAAAGGTTATTGGATGACTGCTAAATTCTTACCAGATGGAGTAACTTCTTATACACCATCACAAGATGCAATAAACTATCTCCTTATATAATTTTATTTTTTATTTTTTATTTTTTAAATTGAGGTGATTATTATATTAGTAAATACTATATTAAATTGCAAAAAAGAATATAAATGCTCGAAAAATGATGAGATAAGATGAAAAAGATAATTATGTTTGTTTTTGTATTAATATTGGTTGGAATTGGTTCTGTTCTTGCATTAAATTGTCCCCCAAGTCTTCCTAAAACATTTTATGGAACTGTTTTATATGATAATGAAATTTTAGATGGAGAATTTGTTATAAGAGCATTAATGAATGAAGATATAATTGGTTCTGGAGAAGTATCTAATGGAGAATATTTAATTGATGTTTCTCCTTGTTTTGGGGCAACTGGACAAGTGAGTTTTATTATTAATGGTATTGAGGCAAATGAGATTGGAGAATTTAACGGAGAAGTAGATTGGGGGAAAAGTGTTAATTTAGATTTAACTGTTAATGAAATACCTCCTAGTAATGATCCTTGTGGTAATGGGGTTATTGACCTTGGTGAAGAATGTGATGGAACAAATTTAGCTGGGAGAGATATTAATGATTGTGGTAAAGGATGGATAGGAACAATTTCATGTAATTCAAATTGTGAAATTGATTATTCAAACTGCACTGCACCATATTGCGGGGATGGAACTTGTAATAATGACGAATCATGTTCAAGTTGTTCTGCTGATTGCGGTGCTTGTTCAAGTGGCGGTGGGGGCTCTGGTGGCGGTGGAGGTGGCGGAGGTGGTTCTTCTGGGGGAAGTTCTTCAAGCAGTTTTTCAACCACAAGCATTTCTTCATCTGATTCAACAAACAACGAAAATAATGATAATAAAGAAATTGTAAAATTATCAGATACATCTCAAAATAATCTAGAAAGTTTTTTCTCAAAAATAACTGGGGCAGTTGTTGGCAGTGGGAGAATTAAATTTATTATTCCTTTGGTGTTTGTTGTCTTAATTGTTGTGATTGGTGTTGGGGTTTATGTTAAGAGAAAATAAATTTTATCCATCTCTTTTAGAATATTTTTCATAAAACTTTAATATTTCACTTACCTTTCTTGGATTTAGTGAATAATGAATCTCGCCTGTTTTTATTGCAGGAATAAGCCATTGGTCTTTTATTAATTCCTTTAAAGCCTGTTTTGTAACTTTGCTTCCAATTAAATGAGAAGGTAATCCTTTTAGAATATTTTCAGTATGAGCAGCACCCCATTTTTTCCATCGCACAAGTTTTCTTATAATCCTTTTTTTAATTTCCTCTTTGTCCATCACTAATATAAAATTTTATATTATATAAATTATTGTATATAAAATAGAACAACATTGTTCCAAAATAGTAACATTTAAATACTACAGTAGTAATAATATATCATGGAAGAAAAATCATTGTTCATAAAGTTTATGGGAGATTCGCCAATGGTAAAAATATTAGATTACTTGCTTACAGAGCGAGAAATAGATTTCTCTATTTCAGATATGGCGAGAAATGCAGGCATCGGAAGAACCACACTTTATAGAATTTGGGAAAGATTAGTAGAAAATAAAATTATCATTTCAACAAGGATAATCGGAAAAGCTAAGTTATACAAATTGAATGTGGAAAACAACGCAATAAAAAAATTAATAGAAATAGACGACGCGTTGGTTTTAGAAGATTTGAAAGAACGTTCTGAAAGTCAGAAAATAAAAGTTGCAGTATGACTTTCCTTCCTATGTTTTATAAATATTAATATCTTACAAGAATAATAGTTTTGGAGATGAGATAATTAAGTTGGGAGATGTAGAGCTTAAGCGAACAACTCCTCTGAATAGCTTAATGAGGTTGTAAGATTCAAATAAAAAAATATTATCCTGTAATATCTTCCATATCATTAGGATATTTCTTAAGATAAGCATCTGCTACTTCTTCTGATAATGGTCCTTCTCCTGGTCCTACACCACTTGCAATAATATATGCCTTATTTGTCCAGACTATTATTTCAGGAATTTCTTCTGGTTTATCAAATCTTCTATATAATTTTTGTCCTTTATATTCTCCTAAAACAATGTCCCCATTATTTAATAACCCCTGGAGGGAATTTTCTACATCTTTTTTATTATCAAATGGGCAAACAATTCCTGCTTTACCTTCTGTTCCATCTGGATTTTTATATCCTGCTACACAACATTTTACTATGCCTGTTTGCTCACCATCTTCTGAAAATAATCCAATTTGATGTTCTTCACGTTTTCCATATTCAGATGTAAAATATTCATAATCCCCAATATTTTTTTCAATAAGCAACTTAGAGCACATCTTAAGTCCAGGTTCTTCCTCTCCTTCATTTTCATCACCGCCAAACAATTTCTTAAACCATTTAAGAATTCTTTTTATTAAACCTTCGCCAATACATTCGCCAGAAATGCAAACATTACTTTTACACTCAAAATTATTATCACATTGGTCGTCTATTTGGCTTACAAACTCATAATTTTCTGAACAATACCTTCCTTCTTTCCTATATCCCATTGGATAGCACTTGCCTTCTAATTCACAGCCATTACATTTGTAAAGTATTTTATCTTCTGGAATTTCTTCTGGCTCTTCTTCCTCTCCTTCAGGAATACAGGTTCCTATTCCGCATGGAACTGGTTCTGATTCATCTATTATTTCAGCTTCTGCAATATATTCAACAGGATTACAATTAGCATAATCTCCAGTATCAGGAGTGTATATTTTATGTTTAGTTTTACCTACTGCCATCTTGCTCTTTTCTATTATTCCTTCGCTTATAAAATATCCACTTCTATCTGTTTCTAGTTGTTCAGGAGTATGCCACATGCCCTCAGGTTCGTAAGTATAGGTTTGAAAATAAAAAGGATAATATGGGAGACGATTACCAAGTGAGTCAAAAACCTCAATTATAACCTTAAAATGATCACCAACATAATAAGGTTGTTTACCAAAATCTATTTTTATTTTATCTGCGCATGTTTCAGGAGGAATTTCTGGCCTAAGTTCTGGTTGTGGCTCAGGTTCTGTAACATTAGTCTCTTCTTGTGTTTCAGTTACATTTTCTATAGTTTCTGTAATGTTGGTTTCTTCAGCTTCTGTCTCATTAGTTGTTTCTGTCTCATTTTCAATAACTTTTCCAGTAACCCAGATAGCGCTTACAAAGCTAACAGAACCCATCATTAATATTGAAATTACTAATAAGGTTAATATTACACCACTCTTTTTCATGTTTTTTTAAAGATATTACTCTATTTAAATTTTTGTTTTTATTTCTAACGATGTTAGTATTCATGCACTGTATCTTCTAGATTGTTCCAGAAGACATTATCCTCAATAATCAGCTGATCAGGGGGTGAGATAAAAGTAACACCCGCATCCTTCAATTTCATTTACCCACTATATACTTCATCCTTTTCATTATTAATCAGATTATTATTTTCCCTGACAACTACCTCAAATGGGTAACCTGGATTTATACGAAAAGCAATAAAATTATTTTCTATCCTGTTATTCTTGACTATAACTTTTTTTCCTGGTTGTTCTGGGTATTTTGAATTTCCAAGAAAAGTAATTGCATTTGTAAGGTTTTCAAAAACATTATCTTCAATAGTTGGGTATGTACTTATGTAAACAATAATGCCATTTTCTCCTTTTAAAGGATCTGGCTGTATATCTGGATTTTCACTGTGTATATAATTTCCTTTGATTATAGCAGAACCACCTGCATAATCAAT
>JAUUWR010000011.1 GCA_030588935.1 bacterium
TATTATCTTCAGCTATCAACTTATCCTTTACGCCTTCTACTCTTCTATCCAAAGCTTTATTAAACTTACTCTTAACCTCTTTCCTCAAAGTATTCTTCAACTTATTCCGGTACCTTTCTTCTAAATCCTTTTCAAGTTTATTATATTGCTTTTCAAAAGCCTGTCTTCTTGCTTCAAAGTCATTCTGCAGCTGTTTTTCCACATTGGTTTTTTTCTCATTTAACTTATTAGACAATTCGGTCTTGACCTCATTCAAACTTAAGTTAAATTTATCATTTATCAGAAAATTAACATCAGGATCAATTTTTCTTAACATCTCCTTCTTTCTTTCATCTTCTTTTTTCTTGCCTTCAATAAATTCCTTAAACTCGCTAATTTGTCTTTTTATCTTGGGAACATCCTTAGCCAACTCAGCTTCCCTTCCAACAGCTCTAATCTTCCTGCTCAACTTATCCTTATCCGGGATATGTTCCTCTAGCTCTCTAATTTTCCTGCTCAACTTATCCTTATCCGGAATATGTTTCTCTAGCTCTCTAATCTTCTTATGAATCACAGAATTAGATGAAGCAACTTTCTTCATTTCAACAATTTTATCTTTAATCTCCTTATGATCACTACTAACACTTTTCTTATAATTTCCTTTAATTTTAGCCTTCAAATCTTTCATCTCTTGTTCAATTTCAGGAATATAAGAAACATTTTTCAACTTGCTCCTAATCGAAGCTACCTCTAATTCAAATCCATGAGTATTTAATGCATTCAGCTCAGCACTTAACTCCTCCAACCTCTCAACACCTGTTGCAAAAACCTCAAAATCCCGCCTAGTCGGAATACTAACCTTTCCACTAGACTTACCAGCCCTTTTCTTTGATTCAACTTTTTTAACTTTCTTTTTAGCCATCAACTTTCCTCTTTTCTTCTTTGCCATTCAATATATATAATTTAATGATGCTTTTAAATTTATTCACTTTCATCCTCTAATCTATATTAAGAGTATGTAAGTGAGTTAGGAGGGTTAAAAAGGACTTTAGTGGAAAAATGAAAAATATTACTTCTTCCTCTTCAAAACACCAGTATCATATCCCTTTGTTTTCCATGCCCTCACCTTATTCTTAATGTTTTTAACAGATGGAGATTTAGATCTGCTCACTAATACACTAGTATTATATCCTCTACGTTTCCAAGAAGCCAACTGCCTTAATAACTTCTTCTTTCCCCCTTTCCTCTTCAAATCCTCCCCTTTTTTAACTCGCTTCTTATATGTCTCCTTAATCGCTTTAGTCCTCTGTTTCTTAATCTTCTTATATTTTCTTCTATAAACTCTTCTCGCTATAATTGTTAAAATTATAAGAACAGTTAAACCAATAAGGAGCGCAGAGTATTGGACAAAGAAAAGGTATATTTTAATAATCAATATTCTAATTGATTCATGCCATTTGAAATAATACGTTAAACTGCCTAAGATAATAATTAATACGAATGTTAAAGATGTTAATTTATGTCTTTTTATCCATTTTTCTTCAGTTTCTATTTGTCTTTTTATTTTTCTTCTCTCTAAATAAAAGACAAAGAAGAGTATAAAGACCCCAATACCAATTAGGACAGAAATAATGTAATTAACAAATCTTTTAGTTGATGGTAATAATCCTATTGTTGCTAATTTATCGCTAACTATTAATTCAATAGTTCTATGAGATTTGACTGTGTACCTTTCATATGTTACTTCCATACGAAGAAAATAGGTTCCTGAATCAATTTCCATTGGTAAAAATAATCTTTGTGTTTTTGTTTTTTCTTCAAAATTTCCAAAGTAAATTGTATCTTTTCCAGAAGTTACAATATTTTCATCTTTTTCTATCCAAAAATTAATTTCAATATCTCCACTAATATTTGCTATACTTTTTATAAAATATGTAAATTCAAAGAATTCTCCAAGTTTAACTGGAGATTCAAAATCTAATATTTCTATGTCAAATAATTTCACACATCTATAATCAAAACAAGTTTCACCTTCTTTTGTATTGCAGACAGAATCATCAAAACATTCTGCATCATAGCATTTATTGTCTAAACAGTACTGACTATAGTTACAATCTGAGGATGAAGAACATTCTGGTTTTTTAATTATTAGTGAACCGCCTCCGCCTCCGCTGCTACTCTCCTCCTCACAAGAACCACAATCAGCAGAACAAGTTGAACATGTTTCACCATTATTACAAGTTCCATCTCCACAATATAATCCCTCATAAACCCCTTCACTGTAATTGCCAGAACCATAAGCTGCTGCATAAACAAATGGAAGAATTAGTAGAACCAAGATAAATAAAATAAGTTTTTTTTTAATTGTTATCATCGTATGCTTCCTCCTGGATTAATTACCATTTCGCAGCCATCTTCTTTGTAAATTTCCCAGGGTACTGTAGCATTCATAGTCATGTTTGCATTCCAAGTTAATGTTCCAGAACCAGTTATTGTAATATTCGCAGGAACAGTGAAGTCATCAGTCCAGATGCAGTTGTCTGAGCAAGTGATTTCCCAGTTTCCAGAGCCGACGTTGCAGGAGCTACTTGAATTAACTGTATAATATTGCGTATTGGAAATGTTATAATTATGTTGACTCCCATTACCCCAAGAGTGCCAAACATAATCATAGGTTCCACCGGAAGTCATTGAAACAGAAACATTATAAACATTTGCTGTTAGGTTAATTGCAGTATAATTATTCTTACTTCCTCCACCATCATCAATTTCCAACAAAACTGTTCCGTTTGTTGACTCAACTGTTACATTAAACCATGCTGTTCCCTCGTCTTCTAAGCTTGCGTTATTGTCTTTGTAGTTTGAGAAGATAGGGACGTCGTCGTCTGCTGCTGTTATTGAGACATTGATATTATCTACCCAATAATTTTCATTATTATCTACTCCTACCCAAAATCTTACTGCAAAACCAGCATGTTTATACTGTGCTTCTGAACTTACAGCAGAATGAAAACACCAATTATCATCTCCTAAAGAACATGCTAATGTTCCTGCATCTATATCCCCTATATTATTCCAACTTCCTGTGCTATTTTTCCAATACCAAATAGCATCTGGGGCTGGAGCTCCATCACAATCATCATCATTATACCAAAAACTTACATTTATAGTTGCTGCTGAAGAAGTATCAGCACTTGCAGTTAAATTCATCTCACAAGTAGAATAATCTTCTGGACATTTTGTACTATTTCCTGAACCACCATAAGCTCTATCAGTTACAATTTCCCAAACAGAATTATCCCAATTATTAAAATTTCCAGCTTCCCAATCCTCAAAGAATAATTGAGTGGGGTCAATTATATGGTCTAATTCAATTGTTCCTCCAACAATTTTCAAATCAAAAATATCTTGTGATTCTGAAATTAAATTTGTTAAATAAACTTTATTATATTGGTTTGAATTAATAGAGGTAAATTCTGCAATTAATTCATCCCCATCAACTTCATAAACTTTTATTTTTGGGTTACCTTCTATGATTCTTGGATAAATTGTTATATCATTTTTAGCAGTTAACTTTTTTTCAAAAGTAATTCTAATATATTCCTTATCATTAATTAATTCTGACCAGATATTATCTTGTTCTTTTACTTCATCATAAATATCGCTGATAAGATTCCTATTAGAATCAAGATGCTCTGCCTTGCTTATTTCAATTATTAATTCATAAGTCTGCTCAGATAAATGAGGAACATTCCATTCAATATAATCAATTAAACCATTATTATTTTTATCATACTTTTCAATTTCAATTTCTTGTTTTTCTCCATTAACTAAACGATAAAAATGAATTTTTTCTTTAGAAACTTCTTTTGAAAGTTCAGTATAACCCAACACATTTTCATAATTTAATTCATCTGGAGCTGAAACGGTTATTATTTTTCCTTTTTCAGTTTCTTGTTCAGAAATATAGAGTCCAGGAAGTTTTATTTTTTCTTGGTTAAAATTAATATTGCTTATTATTATAAATCCAATTAGAAATATCAGTGCAGTAGATATAACTTTTTTTTTATTAAATTCTAATTTCATTTTAACTTGATATTATTATTCCACTCCCATTATAATACATTTTAGCTGAACAATCTGATGTAAAACAAAAAGTATCTGTTGTAGTAATATTTCCCGTTGTATTAAAATCTCCACTTCCATTAAAATTATTTGTTGTGAATTGATAATCTGCTTTTACAGCATAAGTTGCATTATAAGTAGACAAATAACTTGCATTACCAATTAATCCAGTAAATGTAGAATAATTCCCTTGCCAAACAGGATCTAATTCTGTAACACCTGAAACATTGCTCCAATCAAGAGAAAATATTTCTGTGAAATTTAATCTCCATTCTAATGAATCATTTAATATTCCCTGTAAAATAGCAATAGTCATGTTAGCATCTGCATAAGCTTGTGATGGAAGGGTCTGATTATAAGCCCACTCTATTCCAGCATAAAGCAAAGTAATATTATTACAGCTTCCCTCTCCACTCAAATAAGTTTCATTACCTGAACAAATTGATGAAGCATTCCCATCTGCTCCTGTTGTATCAATAAGAGTACATAAATCAGAAGCATTTCCAGTTATGTTTGAACAGTGTGAGATTGTCAAGTTTTCTAATGGTAAAGTTCCAATAGTTGTGTCATCATAAAAATCATCTGAATCTAAACAACTACCATTACCTAAAAATACTTCTGTTGTACTGCAATTAACCTCTGCTGATGAATCAGTAATATTTGTATCCGTATCATCATAAAAACTTGCAGTATCCATGCAACTTCCATTTCCAAGAAGGATTTCTTCATCAGTACATATACTTGACGCATTTCCATCTAATCCTCCAAGAGCTGACCAAACAGTATCCCATAAAGTATAAACTTCTAAAGTATAATTCTTTGAAACATTAGTAGCATAAGCATCATAAGTTTCATTATAAGTTGAAAGATAAGAAGCATTTCCTATAAGGGCATAAAAATCTGTATAATTAGCATTCCAAACAGGATCTAATTCTGTTCCTGCACCATAAAAATCATCTGAATCTAAACAACTACCATTACCTAAAAATACTTCTGTTGTTGAACAATTAACATAAGCAGAAGTATCTAATGCACCAGCAGACCAGATTGAATTCCATAAAGTATAAGTTTCTAAAGTATAATTTTTAGAAACATTTGTTGCATAGTTATCATAAGTAGCATTATAAGTTGAAAGATAAGAAGCATTATCTATTAATCCTTCAAATATCGAATAGTTTCCCTGCCAAACAGGATCTAATTCTGTGATTCCTGAAACATTGCTCCAATCATCACTAAATATCTTTGTAAAGTTTAATATCCAACCTGCTGTATTATTTTCTGTATAACTTTCATTATAAGTTGAGAGCCAATCAGAAGCTGGGGCATTTTGAACATCACTCCAATTTAAATTTCCCTTGAACCAATCTGCAGTCACATTTTCAGTTACATTTAATCCCCCTGTAATAGTAATCCATCCATTTACAATATTATCTATAATTTCTCCCAATGTAAAAGTTATTTTTTCTCCCAAGGTAAGATTTGTTGTATCAGAAATATCTGCATCAGTGATTGTTCCATCTACTAAATGAGTTGTATTGATTGTAGAACTATAGATATTAGTACCATTGACCATTGTTTGATTTAGGGTTGTTGCATTAGGCCCTGCTAAATTTGTTAGATAATCATTAAGAACTGTTCCCCATGTGGCATTATCTGCTCCAACAGTGGGTAAACGTGATGCTGAAATAATGCTTATACTTGAAAATAAGAGAAATATACTCCATATCAAAAATAATTTATTATTTTTCATTTTTTATTTCCCTCCTTTTTCAAAAGTTCTATTAATGCTTTATTTAATGAAATAGAACGAGGAATAGTATCTTTCCATTTATTCCAAATCTCTTCTGGAATTTCTAATAAAAACTTTTTTAGTTTTTCTTCTTTTGACATTTTGCTTAGTAAAGATTATTAACCATTATTTTTACTTTACTTCAATAACATTCTCTTTATTTTAATAACATTCCCTTTATTTTAATAATATTTACTTAGTATTTAAATCTTTTGTTTTTAATGTAGTAATGCAAAAAACTTATAATACAAAGCTTTAAATTCTTAAAATTTATCCTATATTTATGCCCTGTTCGCATAGTGGTATTGCACGAGATTGCTAATCTCGGTCCTTCGGGACTCCCAGGTTCGATTCCTGGACAGGGCGTGTTCTTAATAATTTTGAATACCCATTCAAAACCAAAACATTTAAATAGTCTAATGAATATGTATTCATAACTAAATAACACAAAACAATCGGGGGTAAAACAAAATGCCAAATCAAGACAGAACAGGACCTTTAGGACAAGGACCATTAACTGGAAGAGGGTTAGGACCTTGCGGGAGAGGTTTAGCAAGAGGAAAAGGCTTTGGTAGAGGTTTTGGCTTTAGAGCTATACAACCTCAAATAACCGAAGCACAAGAAAAACAAATCTTAAAACAAGAGCTTGAAGCAATAAAAGCTGAACAAACCGAAATACAAAAAAGACTTAAAGAAATTAAGTAAAGTTTAAGTAATGGCCATTACTAATAATAAAATGCCAAGACCAAGAAGATGTAGAAGGATATTCTTTGATCCAGAAGTAACTTATTTTAAACCAACAGGGATTCCTTTAAGACACTTAGAAGATTCTATATTAACAAAAGAAGAATTAGAAGCAATTAGATTAATTGATTTAGAAAACATCTCTCAAAGCAAAGCTGGAAAACAAATGAAAATTAGTCAGCCAACTCTTTCACGTTTATTGACTTCTGCAAGAAAAAAAATAGCAGATGCTTTAATTAATGCTAAAGCAATTAAAATTCAAGGAGGTAATTATAAAATGGTTCAACCAACAGGAAGGGGGCTTGGTTTAGGAAGAGGACGAGGACTTGGAGCAGGCAGAGCTGCCGGTGGCAGAGGAAGAATGGGCGGAATTGCAGCAGGCCCAGGAGGAGATTGCGTCTGCCCAAAATGTGGAGCAAAAGCATCACACCAAATAGGTGTTCCTTGCTACAACCAAAAATGTCCTAAATGCGGAAGCCCTATGACAAGAGGATAAAAGTTTAAATAAATTGAAAGGAAGTTGAGTACTTTGAGTTAGATAAATAAAAATAATATAAAACTCAAAGTAGAAGAACAAAAATGAAAATAGCAATAAGCTCGACAGGAAAAACTTTAGAAAGTGAAATAGATGCAAGATTTGGCAGATGTTCTTATTTTTTAATTATAGAAATTGAAAATAAAGAAATAAAAAATGTAAAAGCAATTGAAAATACAGCAAAAGCACAAATGGGTGGGGCTGGAATTACAGCAGGTGAAATTGTTGCAAATGAAAAAGTTGATGCAATTATTACTTCAAATTTAGGTCCAAGAGCTTTTTCAGTGTTTAAGCAATTTGGAATTAAAGTTTATTCTGGACAAGGAAAAATCAAAGATGTTGTGCAGGATTTCATAGACGATAAATTAACAGAAATGAATGAAGCAACTGGCCCACAACATGCAGGTTTAAGATAAATAATTAAAACAAAAATGAAAATAGCAGTCACAGGTGGAAAAGGCGGAACTGGAAAATCTACTGTAGCAACATCCCTGGCTGTAGAATTTGCAAGAAAAAAGAAAACAATGTTAGTTGATGCTGATGCAGAATGCCCAAACGATTATCTTTTGATTTCTATAAAATTAAAAAAATATTCATTAGTTTTACAGCCAATTCCAAAATTTGACTTTAGCAAATGTAACAAGTGTGGAAAATGTGCTCCTATTTGCAAACAAAATGCAATAGTTTTTGTGAAAGATAAATTTCCTGCTTTTGTAAAAGATGTATGCATCGGTTGTAAGGCTTGCATTGTTGCTTGTCCAAATAATGCAATTTCTGAAACTACAAAAAAAATAGGAACAATTTATACTGGAAAAAATTATAATGTTGACTTAGTTTCATCAGAACTTAAATTAGGAGAATTAGCTTCAGGTGAAGTTGTTTCTGAGGTAAGAAAAAAAGCAGAAGAAATCAGCCAAAAATTAAAATCTGAAATTATAATAATAGATTCTGCTGCTGGAATTGGATGTCCTGTTATAGCTTCTTTAGTAGGAACAGATTATATAGTGGCTGTAACAGAACCAACCCCTTCTGCATTACATGATTTAAAGAGAGTTCTATATTTAGCACAACACTTTAATATTAAACATGGAATTGTAATAAATAAATTTGATTTAGCAAAAAACTTTTGTTTAAAAATAGAGTCATTTGCTAAGAAAAATAAAATCCCAATAATTGGAAGGATCACTTATAAAAAAGATTTTGTTGATTCAACAATAAAAATGAAACCTGTTGTTGAAATAAACCCTGAATATAAAGGGATATTTCAAGAGATAATTAAAAAAATGAAATTCTGCAACTAGTTTCAAACAAACCTTTAAAAACTAAAAAATACCTTCAATAATATGAACAAAAAAACAATTTCAATATTTATTATGCTAATAGTTATAATAGTGGGAATTATCCTTTCAATAAATTACATTAGAGCAAACAACAGCCAAGATGAAAAAACAATGCAATGCATTGCAGAAAACTCAAAAATCCTTGTCTCAAAAACTTGCAGTGCATGCGCATATCAAAAAGAAATTTTAAAAGATTATATTGATTATTTTGAAATTATAGACTGTACAACTAACATAGAAGAATGCAGAAAATATAAAATAACAGGATTTCCTACCTGGATTATAAACGAAAAAAAATACCCCGGAGCTAAAAGCATAGAAAAATTAAAAGAGCTAACTGGATGTTGATAAAAATTTAATAACTTATATTATCAAAATTTAAAATATCACTAATCTATAAAATATAATGTTTGAGAGATGAGATTGAGTAAGTTTAAAGAATAGATGATTAAGAGCAAGAAAGGAAGTTATAAGCTCTAAATGAACCCCATCTAATCATCCAATCTAAGATTCCAATATAAAATAATATAAATTTGCAAGATTCCAGTTAAAATAATAAATAAAAATGGTAACTCTAATAGAAATAATCTCTCTTGCAGCAGTAGACGCAATCAATCCTTGCGCATTAGCAGTTATGACAATAGTATTAATGGCATTATTATTAAAAAACCCGGAAAAAAGAAAAAATGTTCTCTTGGGCGGGTTTTGCTTTACACTTGCAGTTTTTATTTTATATTTCCTTTATGGATTAATAATGATTCAGTTTTTTTCTCACATAATTCCAGAAACAGGATTATTTTCCCACTATGTTTTTAAAGGATTTGGAATATTTGCAATAATTCTCGGTATCCTCAATTTAAAAGATTTTTTTGTCTATAAACCAGGAGGATTTACTACAGAAATGCCAATGAAAATGAGACCAAGAGTTAAACAAATAATTAAAAAAATAACCTCTCCAAAAGGAGCTTTTGTAATTGGATTAGTAGTCACATTATTTCTATTGCCCTGCACAATAGGTCCATACATTATTGCCTCAGGAAAACTCTCTGTATTAAATTTCTTTAAAACAATCCCTTGGCTTTTAATTTATAACACAATATTTATTTTCCCAATGATTGCAATAACATTAATCATTTATTTTGGCTTAACAACAGTAGACAAAGTAAGCGGATGGAAAGAAAAGAACATAAAATATCTTCATCTTGTTGAAGGATTAATTTTAACTACTTTAGGAATTTTAATGTTTACGGGGATTTTGAGTTAATTATAAAAATCCTAAACTTCTTTATAACAATAATCTTTTTAAATTAACTGTGATTATAATTTATAATAAAATGGTAGAAGATAATACATGGTATGTAGCAATTACTGAATTTAGCAGACGTTATTATAGTCTCGTTGCTGCTGGAAGCAAATCTTATCTGGATTTTGCTGAAGAACATTTTAATAAAGCTGGGGGATCAAAAATTATTGCAGAACAATTTAATATTTCTCCTGAGGCTATTGATAAAATTACTGGTTTTGATGAATCTGGCAGACCAACAAAGGAAATTCCCTTAAAAAATTTAGTAGATAAACTTAATAACGGAGAAGAGTTAGATGTGCAGAAAGAGCTTTCAAAACTGTGCGCAGCATAAACCTTAAAAACCCCAAATTAAATTCACAAAACCTTAAATAATCTTCTTATCTTTAAAATCCCAAGCACTATGCCCAAACTGCACAATCAAATCAACACCAACACCAATAGGAACATCACAACCCCCAAAACAATCTCCTAACCAAATAAAACACTCGCAATTAGCTTTCTTCTCAATCTCCTCAGCAATCACAGTAGAATAAGGCTTCATTCCTTCTGGAAACTGAAGCAAAACCTTACGAGCCCTCTGCTTCTTTATATTTCCAACTATTTTATCTATTTCAAGCTCATAAATCTCATTTATCTCTGAAATTGTCTTATTTTCCATATAACCCCTATTACAATAACATTTTTATACCTAACTATTTAGAAAAAATTATGAACAAGAAAAATATAATAGCTAAATTACAAGAAACTTTAGAAAGAACAGGTTATATTTCAGATGTTGAAATTTTTCAAGGAGAATTTCATGAAGACTCTAGATTAGATAAAAATGCATATGTTAGTTATATTATAAATGTTATAGATGAAAACAAAGACACTAAACTACATGAATTAGAAAAACAAATCAGAAAGGGATTTTATGACAATCATTATCCTGATTGTGACATTAATACTGGTATAGAAGAGATTTCTGAAACACAAGAAAAACACACAATAAATGTTTTTCTTAATGGACAAAATAAAGAAGATAAAGCAAAAAGAATAGGAAAAATGGCTATTCATTTAAGAAAAGTAATCGAAGAATATCATTTTAAGGGATAATTATAATAAAATGGATTTAATCTGTTTTTCTGCTATCAAAAGTTTCTTTTATCTCTGCTAATTGATTATGCATATCTATAAGAACTTCAAGATCCTTAATTTGAGATTCATCTAAACCAAAAGGGTTTCTACCAAGCCTAATTTGCTGGCCAATAGGTAGAATCTGATGATAATAAAGAATATGGCTTAAGACTTCTCCGAAATTATCACATTCATGAGAATCATCAGGAGGACTCATAGGCATAGCTTGAATTCTATATCCATTCCCTTTTGATACGTCTAAAGTAATAGGATCATACATCTATATTAAATTGAATTAGTATTTAAAAATAATATTGTAATCAAAAACAACCATCCCAAAACCTTTAAAACCCAATATAACCTGCTTAAATTATGACAATCAGACAACCAATCATAACAGTAGCAGGTCATGTTGACCACGGAAAAACAACTATACTGGACAGTATAAGAAAAACAGGAGTTCAGGAAACAGAAGCAGGAGGCATCACACAAAAAATATCTTTCACAAAAGTTCCAATTGAAAACATTAAAAAAACATGCAGACAAATAGAAAAACAAAAAATAAAATTGGATATCCCAGGATTCTTATTTATAGACACCCCAGGACACGCAGCATTCTCAAACCTAAGAAAAAGAGGAGGAAGCTTAGCAGACCTTGCTATTCTTGTAATAGATATAAACGAAGGAATAATGCCTCAAACAGCAGAAGTCATTGAAATCCTCAAAATAAACAAAACCCCTTTTATTGTTGCGCTAAACAAGATAGATAATATTTCTGGGTGGAGAAAACAATCAGAAAACCTGCAAGAAAATATTGAAGCACAATCAACCAACACAAAACAGCAATTCCAGGAAAAACTATTAACAATAATAGGAAGCCTGCACCACCATGGATTTAATGCAAAACCATTTTATGAAATAACAAACTTTGCATCTCAACTAGCATTAGTTCCCTGTTCAGGAAAAACACGCGAAGGAATCAGTGAACTAATAATAACTTTGTGCGGAATAAGCCAAAAATTCTTAAAACAAACACTCAAACTCGGAAAACAAGCAAAAGGAGTTATCTTAGAAATTAAAAAACAAAAAACAATGCAATATATTGAAGCTATTTTGTATGACGGAACTCTTTCAGCAAAAGATGAAATTGCAATCGCGAGTTTTGACGAGCCCATTATAACTAAAATCAGGGTTTTAGAAGAAATCCTGCCAATCTCTAACAAATTCAAACCAATTCAAAAAACAAATGCTGCTAATGGAATAAGAATGCAGTTAATCGACTCAAAACAAATCCTCCCAGGAATGCCTTTCACAATTTACAAAAACAATCTAAAACAAATCAAACAAGAATTTGCAAAAGAAATAGGTGAAAAAATAAAAACCGAAGAAAAAGGAATAATCATTAAAGCAGATTCTTTGGGCTCTCTCGAAGCTTTAATAACAATGTTAAAACAAAATAAAATCCAAATAATAAAAGCTGGAATTGGAAAAATTAATAAAAAAGATGTAATATCAGCCCAGACTAATTTAAAACAAGACCCAATAAACGCAGTAATTCTTGGTTTTAATACAGATATTGATGAAGAAGTTAAAGAACTTGGCACTTCTAAAATAAAAATCATAACAGAGGAAGTTATTTACAAATTAATTGAGAACCTCATTGAATTCCAGAAACAAAAACAAAATGAAATCAAAAGAGAAAAAATCATGGGTTTAGCAACAATCTGCAAATTAAAAATCCTTCCTCAATATGTTTTCAGAAATAGCCACCCAGCAATCTTCGGCATATTAATCGAAGCAGGAAAATTAAAACCAAAAACTCAATTAATTGATTCTAATGGGAAATCAATTGCAAAAGTCAAAGCAATTCAAGATAAAAACCAGACAATTGAGCAAGCAGAACAAGGAATGGAAATTGCAATCTCTCTTCCAGGAATAACTTTTGACAGGCAATTAACAGACACAACCCACCTATATTCAGATATTTCAGAACATCAATATAGAGAATTCAAAAAAAACAAAGAACTTTTAACACAAGATGAAATCCAAACTCTTCAGAAGATAGCTGAGATTAAAAGAAAAGAGAAGGTTACTTGGGGTGTATAGAAATATTTATAAACTAAAATATCTTATAATTAATGTAATAACCGCTATCGTTATTACCTCCGACGATAGTTTGTAATTTCTTAAAGTGCAAAATTAATTTGAGTAATAAAGATGGATAAAACAGCAATATTTATAGATTTAGGATATCTTAATTCAATTACTAAAAAATTAGGGAACTTAAAAATAAATTTTGAAAGATTTGCGCAAAGTTTTATAGACTCATCCAGAGAAGAATTGTATAGAGTATATGTGTACTATTGCCCACCATTTCAAAGTAATCCTCCTACTGCTGAGGAAAGATTAATGAAATCAAATTTAGATAGATTCTTAAATAGATTAAAGAAAATTTCTCGTTTTGAAATAAGAATGGGAAGATTATCAAAAACTAAAAAAGGAGATTTTGTACAAAAAAGAGTTGATACTTATTTTGCGATAGATTTAGTAAAATTAGCAATAAAAGGGAGTATTAAAAAAGCTATACTTGTTGCAGGAGATAGTGATTTTGTTCCCCCAATATTAGAAGCAAAAGAAAATGATGTAATTGTTAAGGTTTGTTATTATGAGAATACAATACAAAACGAATTATTAGAATGTTGTGATGAATCAAAAGAAATTAGTGCAGAATTTCTAAATTCTGTTAGATATGGTTAATTTTATAAACACGATATATATCTTATCCATATGTGGACCGCAAAAATATCTTTTGATGGAAGCAAAGCTTTAATAGGAAGCAGAACCTTAAAACATAAAGTAAATATTTTTGCATTCCCTCTTTCATATTTCTACCAAAAAAACTGGATAATTGTTAACATAACTGGAATTCTTTTAGGAGAAGAAAAAAATAAACAAACATTTATTAAAGATTTAAAAAAGTCTCCAAGATTAATTAATTTAGAATTTAATAAAGATTTTTTTATAGCAACAATTAAAGAACCAGCTTATGCTAAAACTCTCTACAATAAGAATATTATTCATCTCTCTCCTGCTTTAATTGATGAAAACGGGCAAGAGACAATTAACACAGCAAGTTTTAATAAAAAACAATTAAGTAAGGCAATAACAACATTAGAAAAATCATTTGAAACAAAGATTCATTATATTCAAGAAAAGAAAATAAAGAATATTTCAATAATAAAACAAAATCCAGAATTAACAGATAAACAAAAACAAGCTATAAACTTAGCAATTAAACATCATTATTATGATTATCCAAGAAAAATAGATATAAAACAACTTGCAAAACTATCAAAACTTTCATTTTCAACCTTTCATGCACATTTAAGAAAAGCAGAGCAAAAACTTCTTCCATATTTATTTACACAATAAAAGCGATATATATCGCTATAAGGTTTAAATTAGTTCTAAAATAAATTTAATTGCCCTAAAGGAAAGAGAGTTCTGATTTAAAATGCAACTTAAAGATATATTATCTAATGAAGAAATTGAAGAATATCGTGAAGGATGGGCTTTATTTGATGGCAAACATATTCTAGAAACAGAATATCATACACATTCAGGAAAACCAGTAATAAGTAATGTATTTCGATACAAAGATAAACCAATTTTCAGAGCAGGTATTCCTAGCAAAAAAAGATTAAGAAAAATAGACCCTTATTTTATTTCTGAAAAACATATATTTCCAATGTGGCATATTGTACATTATTTTATTGTTTTAGAACAAATGTATCATGCAAGCATGCGACAGATTAGAGATACTGATAAATTTAGAACATTAGAAACCCCAAAAGAATTTAGGTTATCTAATCCTATTTTTTGGAATGATGATGTTTCAGTTGAATTAATTTGGCAACCAAAAAGACAAACAGAAAAATATTCCATAGAAGATTGTTTTTTTACTCTTTATGATGATAAAATTAATAAAGTAAAAAATAGACTTTCGGCAAGAACTTTTGTAGAACCTAGAGCTTATATTAAAAGTTTAGAAAACATTAAAGAAGGTAATAGAAGAGAAGTAGAAACGTTAATTAAGTTAATAGAAAGTCGAAAATTCAGTCAGAGCAGACTAATTAAACCAAGACAAAATCTTCCTGATAAAGATTATCTAATCAACAAATTAAAGGAAGGGAAGATCCCAGAACAAGAACTCCACAACTTCTTTTCATTTTGGGATAAACCTTAAACTTTAAAAACCCAATTTTATATTCATAATTAATATCTTACAAAAATATAAGTTTGAGAGATGATATGCTTAACACGAAAGATGATATATTTAAGCGCGAACAAACTCATCAATAGATCTTAATTAATTGTAAGATTTAAGTAAAAAATAATATAAATTTGTAAAGATTCCAGTAAAAAAATAAAATAAAAAAATGCCATTCAAAATAAACATTTCACACAAAGGAAAAACAACACAAATAGAAACAGAATCAGAAGTTGTAGTTGGAAAAAAAATAGGAGAAAAAATAAAAGGAGAAGACATTTCTGAAGATTTAGCAGGCTACACTCTCGAAATCACAGGAACCTCAGATCTCTCAGGTTTCCCAGGAAAAAAAGGACTAGAAGGACAAGGATACCACAGAGAATTATTAACAAAAGGATTTGCAATGAAAAACAAAAAGAAAGGACTTAGATTAAGAAAAACATTAAGGGGCGAAGAAATCTCCTCAAAAACTAATCAGATTAATACTAAAGTTATAAAAGAAGGTAGTAAGAAGTTTGAATCTCTAATTTCTAAACCTAAAATAGAAGAAATAAAAGAAGAAAAGGGTGAAGAAACAAAACCTGGGAAAAAACCTAAAGAGGAGAAGAAAGAAGAAAAAGTTGAAGAAACAAAACCTGCTGAATAATGTACAACCACAAGACATATGCTCTACCTTTTTTACACATAACTTGGGAAGCTTCGCTAACCCAAGCATCTCTTTAACTAATATCTTATAAATATTTCTCGCTCTACAGATGAGTAACTTAAAAAATAATTACAGATATTGAAGATAAAGAAATCCAGGTTAGGTTTACCTTCCTGAATTTCATAAAACTAATTTTTGGTTTAGCTTGGGGCATATGTCCTAAGTCGCACAAAACCTGTAGAATAAATACCTTTAAATAACAATAATTCTCAGAATATTTATGACTAAAGAAACAAATATAGAATCAATGGAAATGTTAAACATAGGAATGGTCGGGCATATTGACCACGGAAAAACAACCTTATTACACAGACTTACTGGAAAGTTTGCAGATACTCACTCAGAAGAACTTAAAAGAGGAATCACAATCAAATTAGGTTACGCAGATACCATATTAGAAAAAGCCAATAAAAAACGTTACATAAGTTTCGTAGACTGCCCAGGACATGAAATGCTTATGGCAACAATGCTGTCAGGAGCAGCTTTAATTGATGCTGCAATCCTCGTCATAGCTGCAAATGAAGGAATCAAACCTCAAACAAAAGAACATT
>JAUUWR010000069.1 GCA_030588935.1 bacterium
AAAAAAAGCTCCTTCTTTTATTTCATTGAAAAAAGATTTTGTTCTTGGCATATCTGGAGCAATCTTGTTCAAACTTTCATGTCCTTTTATATTTCTTATTTTTTGTATTTTAAAATCTTTCCAATTTTGGGGATTTATAACATAAACTTCTGCTTTTGGTAAATATTTTATTTTATATCCTTGTTTATGAAATAAATAAGATATAATGCTGTCTTCAGAAGATTCTAATGGAAATCCTTGTAAAACCCCATTTCTAATAGCAAATAAATAACCTGAACATTCAAAAAATTTTCCCAGATTTGAAAATCTTAATCTTGTTTTATGGATTCCGTCAAAAGCTACATGAGATGCATAGCCCCAAAACTTTTCCCTAGGGTTTAATAAAACAGGCCTTCCAGTTACACATCCAATTTTTTTATCTTCAAACGCTTTTAATATTTCATTAACCGAATTTTTAGAAACATAAACATCTCCATCTGTTAAAATTATTATGTCTTCTTTATTTTGAGAATAAATTTTTTCTAAGAAGATATTCAAGGCGTAACTTTTGCCTTCTCCTGGATCTAGGAAAAAGTTCAATTTATTTTTTTTAATTTCTTTTTTATATTTTTTATTTAGAAATTTTTCTGTTTCTTGAAAAGGGTCTATTACTGTTATCTTAAATTCTTGTTTAATATCTTGATTAAGAAAACAATCAATTGCTCTTGAAGTTGCATTAGGTTCTCCATAAGAAGTTATAATTATATTAATCATTTGTTTCAATCATGTCTTCTGCTAATCTTATAATTACTGTTGGTTTTTTGTCTTTCAGAGATTCTGCTTCTATCCTGCATTTAACTCTTCCTTGTTTAATTCCCTTACCAGAAGTTTCTATTTTTTTAACAACTGCTTTCTCTCCATAAACAAGGATTGTGTCGCCCTCTTTTATTTCTGAAACTTTTTTTTGTACCATAAAAAAATACTGCAACCCTATTATATAAAGTTTTTTATACTCAATAAAATGGTAATGGGTATGGATAATGCAATTGTATTATGTTCTGGGGGATTAGATAGTGTTATCTTAGCACATTATTTAAAGAAGATTGATCAGATTGAAAATTTGAAATTGGTTTTTTTAGATTATGGGCAGAAAGCTTTGGGTGAGGAATTATTTTGTGTGAAAAAAGTAAGTGCGGAGCTTAATTCTGATTTAAAAATTATTGATGTTAAATGGTTGGGAGAGATAAGCACGTCTTTAATTAATAAAGAAGTTGATGAAAGTGAGATTAAAAATATTAATGAGAAAGAAGAATTAATTTCATGGTATGTTCCGTGCAGAAATGCTTTATTTTTACTAATTGGATTGGCTCTTGCAGAATCTGAATTTATTTCTAAAAATAAAAAATATGATGTTTATTTAGGAATAAAATATGAAGGAGAACTGCAGTTTAAAGACACAACTCCTGAATTTCTTGAGCAAATGAACAAAACAGCTGAATTTTGCACTCAAGACGGAAATTATAAATTTATTGCTCCTTTTTTAAAAAAAGATAAAGAAGAATTAATTAAGATGGCTGGGGGACTTGGTGTTGATTTAAAAAATACTTATAGTTGTTATATTGGAAAAGGATTTGAAAATGGCATTCCTGTTCATTGTGGGATTTGTGGGGGATGTAAGGCAAGGAAGAAAGGGTTTAGGTTTTCTGATGTTGAGGACTCTTCCATATACAAAGAAATAGATTAAACCCTATACCTAACTTTATCATACCAAACCTTAAAGTTTAAAGGTAAACTCCTATAAGTAGGTTTGAGTATTCTTTCTCTTATTAAATCTGCTATGCTTACAAATTTTAAGATTATTAAGGTTGGAAAAGGATTTTTGAGATTTTGTTTAATTCTTTTTGGTTTTAGAAGGTTGTTTATTAGAGAATTAAGTATTATTCCAAATCTGTTTTCAGTAACAACTCCCCTCATTAAATTTAAAATTAAGTTCAAATACATATTTTTCCTTTTTAAAAGAATGTGCGCGCTTCTGTCCCAATAATTTAATTGATATGCTGCATCTTTTTCTGTTTTTATTGTGCCATCCTGTCTTGCTCTTGTATCAAGTTTTGTTCCTGGGAAAAAAACAAGATTATTTACTGATAAAAAATAGGGTTTAGGTATTTTTTGTAAAAGCCTGATAAGATTAATTATGTCTTGCGGTTTTTCATAAGGATTGCAAGTTATAACATCATACATAACAGCAAGTTTGTTTTTGTATTTGTTTAATATTTTTCCTGCTTGCAGAACATCTGCATCTGTTTCTGCTCTGTGATAAATTTCTTTATTCACTCTTTCGCTTCCCTGTATACCAATTATAATGTCTGTGCATCCTGCATCTACTAATAATTTAATTTTTTCATTATTAGTTGTCCTTGGGTCTCCTAAACACTTAAATCTCATTTTTACTTTTTCTTTATATAATTCACAGAATTTTTTGATGTCTTGTAGAGGGCGGAGAGAAAAAGTATCATCCCTTATATCAAAATAATTTAAAGAAGGTAATTTTTTCTTTAATTCTAAGATTCCTTTAATTATGTATTCTGGAGAATGCCATCTGAGAATTTGTTTTCTTTTTCCTTTGTAAAGTTCATTAAATAAACTATTGCTGCAATAATCGCATCCATAAGGGCAACCCCTTCCTGTTAAAAAGAAAATCTGTCCTGCTAAATCTTGTTCTCTAAATTTTCTTATTTTTCCTTTTTCTAAAATATAATGACTTTCTATATTATAATCTGCTAATGGGAGAGAATCTAAATCATTGATTATATTTCTTACAGGATTTTTAATTATTTTATTTTCTTTTTTAATCCAAAGGTTTTTGATTTTATCGATTGATTTGTTTTTTTCAATTGCTTCTGCTAAATTAACAATAGCTCCTTCTCCTTCTCCAATACAGACAATGTCTGCATGTTTTATACAAGCTTGTGGACAAATTGTTGCATGAACTCCTCCATAAACTATTGGAATATTAAGTTGTTTAAGAAACTTAATTATTCTTATTGCTCTTTTGGCTGTTGAAGCATAAGAACATATTCCTATTAAATCAGAATTCTTACATATTTTAGCTAATTGAATTAGTTCTGATTTTATATAATTTCTTGAGTAATCCTCGCTTAAAGTCATAAAAACAAGTTTAACATCATGTCCTGCTTTTTTTAATACAGAAGAGATTGTTCTTATTCCCTGGTCTGAGGGAAAGGTTGCTGTTGAGATTAAGGTTATTTTCATTTTAACAATTTTTCATATTCCCTCATATATTTTTTATAAATAATATCCCAATCATAATTTTTAGCTTTTTCAAAATTATTTTCAGATATTTGTTTTGCTAATTTTGAATTGTCTAAAATTTTTAGAATATTTTTTTCAAGTGTTTTTATATCTCCATAATCTGCAAAAAATCCGTTTTCTGGTTGTTTCATTTCATAAGGAACTCCATTAACAGGACTTGCAATAATTGGCAATCCAGAAGCCATTGCCTCAAATAGAGTTAAAGGAAGTCCTTCCCTATAACTCGGTAAAACATAAACATCTGCTGCCTGATACATTTCTGCTATTTTTTGTTTTCCTCTGATTGGACCAATATATTTCATATTTTTATATGGTTTAATTAATTTTTTTACTTCTTGTGCTTTTCCTTCATCAGGACCGACCCAAACAAAAGCTATATCTTTTCTTTTTTTAGAAATATTATTTGCTGCTTTGGCAAGCATTTCAGGTCCTTTTGTTGGATTTAATCTCCCAAAAAACAAAACTAATTTTTTCTCTTTGATTTTATTTTTTTTCTTAAACTGATTGTTTTTAATTTTTTTATAAAGAATTTCATCTGTTCCATTTGGAATTACTGTAATTTTATTCCTGTCTTTAATATATTTATTAAGGATATTTAGTTCCCAAGGAGTTATTGCTATTATTTTATCTGTTAATTTAAATGATAACTTGTTGAAAATCATGTTGTTTAGGAATAGAAATGGCTTCAGAACTAGGGGCCTGAATTCTGCTCCTGTCCAAGGGCAATGAGTTGTATGAATATGTTTTATTTTCTTAAATTTAGAGATGAGCCCGGCAAATAAGATATAAGCATGTCCTGAAACATGAGTATGAATAATATCAAAATCCCCTTTAAATCTCCAAAGCAAAGAAGGCCATATAAACGTGCTTAAAGATAATCTAAACCAATAAGGAAACCTATGTATATGAACTCCTTGTATAATTTCGTTTTTTATTTTTATTCTTTTGTTTTTATCAGAATCACAGCAAAAAACATGAACTTCGTGTCCTTGTTTAACTTGTCTTTGGGCAAGTTCAACCATTACCTGCTCAACTCCTCCAAAGGTTGGAAGATAGAACATATTTATGTGTACTATTTTCATGATTTTGCTAAAATAAAACGATTTATAAAGTTTAATGAGATTACATACAATATTTAAAAAGAAAACTTTAAAAATAAAAGAACTTGTTAAATAAAATGGAAAAAGAACAAGAAGAAAATAAAGAAGAAAATTTTCTTGAAGAAAATGAAGAAATAATGAGTAAAGAAGAAGAAGCAAAATTAAAAGAGAAATTAAAAGCTCTTGGATATTTATGAAACCAAATATAATTATTATAATACTTGATGCATTACGACCAAAAAATCTTAGTTTGTATAGTTATAAAAAAAAAACTGATAAAAATATAAAAAAAATAGCTTCTGAATCAATTGTTTTTAACCAGCATTTTTCTACATCAAACTCTTCTTATCCTTCTTTAACCTCTTTGTTTTCTGGACAATATCCTACAACTCATGGAATTGTTCACCAGTATCCAAATGCAAGAAAAGAGGAGATAGACAAATTAAGAAAAAATAAATTCTGGCTTCCGATTTATCTTAAAAATATTGGGTATGAAACATTGGCTTTGACCCCCATGTCTATGTGGTTTAAAAAAGGATTTAATTATATTGAAGAAGAATCTGAAAAAAGTAAATATAAAAAAATTATGAACAATAAGTTTATTAAAAAAATTTTATTAAAATTTCCAAATTCTTTTTATACTTTTGGGAAAAAAATAATTAAACATAAATCTTCTGT
>JAUUWR010000111.1 GCA_030588935.1 bacterium
AATAGACTAAAAAAAACAATTTTAACAAATTAATCAATAACTTCTTTTTTTTGAGTTATTCTTAACTTAAACTGAATCTCTTTTTAGTACAATTTATAAAATATTAAATTAATATTTTTAATATACATTCAATTTCAATCCATAAAATCAAATAACTCAATTTAAAAATAAAAATACTTGTTGAATATGGGAAAATGGGAATGCACTGCATGTGGATATATTTATGATGAAGAAGCCTAAGGAACTAAGTTTGAAGATTTACCAGACGATTGGACTTGCCCTGTTTGCGGTGTAGGAAAAGACATGTTTGAAAAAATTGATTAATATTAATCTAATCCCCTTTCATTTTTTTTTACTTGCTCAATATAAATACAGTCTATTTGCCAAATGCTCTTAAAGAGATAAAAGGCAATTTAGATCGGCTTGCTGTTGGGTTAGATAGATTATTTTTAACAGAGTTCATTTGCCTTTGTGTCAATAGTTCAGCGGTAGTCCCTCTGTGTGAGAAACTTAACAGTTGCCCAGTTATTAAAATAATTGAAAAGATGAGAGAAAGCAACAATTAAAGCCAAATACATGTTCAACTTTTTCTTTAGTTTCTAAGAATTTAGAAATTAAGATATTTTTGGTTTAAAGTTTTATTTTAGTTTCTAATATCTGAAAAATTTTATAATCGATAGAATATAAGTTTTTAACTTGATTTGTATTAATATTAAAAAATAACTTTAAAGATATAGTAGAATAAGTTTATTGAAAAAATAGGTTAAAAGGAGATTAAGAAAATGGATTTTATACTTTCAGAAGAACAAAAAGCATTACAAAAAAAGGCGAGAGAGTTTGCCATTCGCGAAGTTTTACCAGTTGCACGAAAATATGATGAATCTGAAGAATTCCCCCTTCCTGTTATTAAAAGAGCTTGGGAGGAGGGATTATTGAATTTAGCAATCCCTAAAGAATATGGTGGTCCTGGTTTTGGTTTAGTAGACTCTTGTATTGTAGTTGAAGAAATCTCTTCTGCCTGTCCTGGTATTGCAACATCTGTTTTCGACAACAATCTTGGTGCAGAACCAATAATAATTGGCGGTAATCAAGAACAGAAGCAAAGGATTCTGACTGAACTAGTTAATGAGTTTAAGTTAATTGCATTTGCAACATCTGAACCAACAATGGGTTCTGATGTAGCTGGAATGAAATGTCTAGCAGAAAAAGATGGAGATGAGTTCATTTTAAATGGGAATAAATTCTGGATCACTAATGGGGGTTTTGCTGATTATATTACTGTATTTGCAACAGTAGATCCTGAGAAGAAACATAAAGGAATTGCAGCTTTTATAGTGGATACTAAAAGCGAAGGAGTAAAATTAGGCAAACACATTCCTAAACTAGGTCAAAGATCATCTAACACTGTATCAGTAGGCCTAAAAAATGTAAGGATCCCAAAAGAAAACATACTTGCTAGACCTGGAAGAGGGTTCATTCTAGCTATGCAAACATTTGCTCATACTCGTCCGGCGATAGGTGCCTTTGCTGTTGGTTGTGCTCGTTCTGCTATGGAATATTCTATAGATTATGCCCAGAAGAGAGAAACTTTTGGAAGACCAATCGGAAATTACCAAGCTATTCAAGAAAAAATAGCAAATATGTATAAGGATATTGAAGCCGCACGACTTTTAACATATAAAGCAGCTTGGGAGGCTGATCAAGGCTTAGATAATAATTTGAGTTCAGCTATTGCCAAAGCTTTTGCGTCAGATGTTGCTATGAATGTAACAACTGAAGCAGTTCAAATTTTTGGAGGTTATGGCTACCTGAGAACATATCCTGTTGAAAAATTATTTAGGGATGCTAAATTATACCAAATCTACGAGGGCACAAGCGAAATTCAAAGAATTGTTATTTCAAAGTTTGTTATGAAAAGATATGAACATGCAATGCCTTACTTAGGGAAAAAAAGGAGCTAATACCTTAAATCTGGGTAAAAATTAGAATTTAAATATATTTCATCTTTTTACTACTTTTTATTTAACAACATTTTCAAAATATTGAAAAATCGTCAATAATTTTCCGAAATTATACTTCAAATTTTGCCTAGACAAGTGTAATTATTTTGACTCACAAAAGTACTGAATTTTTAGAAAATGGAGCTTCCGAGATAGTACCTTTAAAGGAAAAATTATCCTATGGCTTTGCTCAAATGCCAGGTACCTTCTACGGTGGAGTTATGGGTGTAATCCAATCTTTTTATTTTGCATGGATGGGATTATTAAATATATGGATAACTATTGCACTGATTGTATATGCCGTTTGGAATGTAGTAAATGATCCAATTTTTGGAAATATAATTGGTAATACTCGATATTATAACAAGAAGAGAGGAGAATTTCAAAGGTATATTCCTTATATTAAATTTGGGGCTCCAATTTTTAGTTTATGTTTTGCTCTGGTTTTTTTTCCCCCAGGTGCTTGGAGAGGGCAAACATCAGATCTTACAGTTCAAATTTGGCTTTTTATCTGGTATCTCGTTACCCTAGTTGCTTATGATACGCTATTTACACTTGTTCTAATTGCTCACGTTGCTTTACTTCCCCAAATGACTTTAAACCAACGAGATCGAGAAAAAATACAATTGATAAGCACTATTTTTAGCTTACCTGCAATTATAATAGGATTTATCGTCCCTGTTATATTTTTA
>JAUUWR010000007.1 GCA_030588935.1 bacterium
AGAAAAATTAGCAGGAGAAAAACTTTGCCTCGCATAGTTTTTGGGATTAGAGACAAATTTGGAAGACAATTAGAAGCTTTAGAACAAGCATATGCTTCAAGATATATTAGCAAGAAATCTTACTTAAAAGGTAAAGAAAGAATAAGAAAAACAAACAAATAACATAAATCAAATAAAGCTTAAAAGAAATATTTATAAACATAACTTTCTTCTTTCAAATAGCTTATAAAAACAAAATGAAAAAAAAGAAAAAGGGGACAGAACAAAAAACTTTGCTAAAGGAAGCAATTTCTGATATTGATAAAGAATTAATCAGACTAAGTAAAGAAAAAAATTCTTTGAAAAGACAAATTTCTGGAATAGATTTGAGTGTAGAAAATGCTCAGCAATTAGAAAAACAATTGCAAGAAAAAATAGCACGTTTACTTAAAAAAGAAGCAGGATTAACAGAAAAAAAGAAAGGTACTCAGGTAAAAATGGATAGACTTGCAGATAAGCTTGGCAAAATCAAAAAAATTAAATCAGAAATGGCTGATATTTGATTTTTTCTTAATAAACTTCTCTACAATTATCGTCAATAATATTAATTTATTTTTAATCTAATCCAATTTCAAAAATATAACCTTATAATTATTAATATATTTCAATATCAGTTTATATTTAAAAATGCCCCTGACAGGATTCGAACCTGCGACCCCTTGCTTAGAAGGCAAGTGCTCTATCCGCTGAGCTACAGGAGCTTACAAAAAAACTACCAAAAATCAATATAAAAAACTTCCCCTTTTTATCTTTTTAGAAATTTTCATGTATTTAAAATTATAATCTATATTATTATAACTTATATCACCAATCCGAAGATTATAAGAATTATTTATATTTGTTCTTCATCATCCAATCAGCTCACTAAATCATCTTACTCATCTAACTCTCTAATCTAAAATATAAGTATTAATATAAAATAAAATTATTTTTTATGTTTCTTCCCAAAAAACCACTTGCTCTTGGAATGTTTTGCTTTTCCATGTCTTCTCCAGATAAAGAAAACACTAACAACCACAATCAACAAGAACACAATATAAACTCCTATCTTACCTTTAGTAGTATCAAACACAACAAAACCTGTTGTCCCAGACTTGCCCAAAACAACTGACTGCCTGGTAAAATCACTTAAATCAGAAGAAAGTGCAAAATAAATATAATAAATCCCTGTCAAACCCTTAGGAAGCTCAATCTCAACATTTCTCTCAATCAAACCATCCTTATTTATTGCGAAAACATCCTGAATCCTTGTTACTTCAACCCCGCCTTCATCAACAATCCAAATATCCAATGAAACAGTTTCTCCTATTAAATTTGAATTATCAAGATTATAATTTACATTTAAAATATCACCCTCTTGTTTTATATCTTTAATTTCGATTAATCCAAATTTCTTCGGGATACTAATAACAATATTTTGCTCATCGCTCACTTCATCACATTCTATTTTCAATTTTCCATAATAATCCTTAATATCAATTTCTTCAGGAACATTTAAATCAAACACAAAATCAACATTTTCCCCAGGAGAGATTCCCTCTATCTTCGTTGAATAAATCCAAGAACTAACTTCTCCCATTACAGTTAATTTACAGTTATTCAAAAAAACATTTCCTGTATTTTTTGCATTTAATGATAAAGTTTTTTTATCCCCTGCTTTGGCGATAACATCTCCTATTTCTGAAATTTGTAAATTTGCTTTTTTAGTATCATTAGAAATAATAACAGTGGTCCTGCTACCCCCACCGCCGCCGCCTCCTCCGCCTCCAGAGCCCCCGCCAGAAGTATCAACACTAAAACTTGAATTTGCTTAATTAAAAATTCCCAAAGAATTATTTGCATAAAGATATAAAATATAATTCCCATCTACAGAAACATCAAAACTTGCATCTGAACAATTTATAAGAGTCGTGTTATCAATCACAATCCCCCCAGTAGACCATTCAAGAGCATACCAGCAAGTTAAATTATCTCCAATTGCAAGAAACTGGATTGGAATTCCTGTTCTTGAAGATTTTGTCCCGCTTGGTTCTAATATGCTCAATAAAACACCTGTCATAGAAACAACAAAATCAACACTGTCACTTGTTTCTAAACCAAAACTATCATTAGAATAAACAGTAATCTGATGAAATCCTTCTGAAATATTAAAAGTTGTATTCTGGCAATTTACAAGAGTCACATTTTCCCCATTATTAACATTATACCAGCAAGAATCTAAATTATCATCACTATCAGAAACTGTAAAATTAAGAGGCAAACTCTCGTTATAGTTGTAAGTTTCAGATTCTGGATGAATTATGTTTATTGATGGAGCAGTATTGGCAGTATGATAAGTAATATTAAGATAAGGCCATAAGCTACTGCTAGAATGCTCTTTTGAATAAAACTCATTAATATCACTATCTCCTGTATATAAAACTATTGCAACATCATCATTTCCATCATTATAATCTTTTCCAATCATATTTGTAACTTTCCAACACAACCAAGTATAAGATAAATCAGAACTCATTTGAACAAAAGATTCTGCAGTTAAATTACAAGCAGAAAAATTATCAAATCCAGTACCACAAAGTTGATTATTCCAGGTTATTGTAGACTCATCCCAATCTTCATAAACATGGCTTGCATTTATTAGCTGAATTTTTTTAGTATTAAGAACATACAAACAAAGTGAAGCATTATCTATTTTTTGATTAGTTGGGATAGCAGAAATATTAAATAAAAGATATGACCTAGCAGTATCTCCTGTTTTTAAAAGTTCTAATGAACCAAAATTCTTATCAGAATCTCCATTACTTTTTACATAAGCATCCTCGCCATCCCCACTTATCTTTACTGTTGGGTCTACTATTACTCTAATCCCATTTGAAAACACACTATTTCCTTTTGTAATTCCAATAGCTAAAATTCTCACACCACTAACACCAATTATCTCACCATCTCCTAAATAAAAGTCTGTTACATTAAAACCATTTTCCAATAAATCATTATAATCAAAAACATAATGCTCTTCAAATTTTACTTGAGGTAGTAAAGAATCAAACTCTCCTGTTTTATAAGTATTTTGATTATATTTTGTTCCATTAAACCATATTCCATCTTCTGCACCAACAGTCTGAATAAACCAAAATTTCGTATTTTGTATATCCGCACCAAGATCATTTTTAATTATATTTTTAATTTTCATTGATTGATTAGGATAAAAATGAAACTCTTGCGTCCAATTAAAATTAGGATTATTATTATATGCTCTAAAAATATATTCGTCTGTTGTTACATTATGCTCTTGACTCCAAGTCCAAGTAAAATTTAAAGTAGTATATTTATAATTAGTTCCCCCCACAATACCAGTAATTCCAAATCCAAAACTTGAAATATAATTGTCATCAGCATCATACAGTTCAACATAAGCTTTTTTTGCATCACTACTCACTCTATAAATCAAACCATTCCAATCTCTAAAACAATTACTCCCACAAGAACTGTAAACAATGGGAACATATTCTGTTCCATTATAATAATTAATTATGCTATTGTAGATTGCTAAACCATAACTACCCCCACCATTATCAATCTTATTCCAATAAAAACCTCTTTCTACAGCTTCCTCACCACCGTAAACAGCATAACCAGTCATCCTAAATCTCAAAACAAATAAAAGCCCCACTAATCCAACACATATTAACCCGATTACCAAATATTTTGCTAAATCCCCTTTTTCTGCCATCTTTTCCTTTTTTATTTTATTCTATTTTTCTGAAATCTATAAATTAATGGATTACTCAGATGAGTAGCTTAATCCCCTATCTTTCATCCATTATATTTTACTTATTATTAATTAAATTATTAGTTTATTTTTTATTTCCACTTTTTCTAAACTTCAAAAATCCAACTACAACAATAACTAAGAAAATTGCACCTAAAAAAATACTAACCATAGGATATTTTTTCCAAAAATTGTCCCCTATAACTCTTTCCAGACCAATCACATTTCCAGTTAAACTAATTCCTTCAAACTCAAGGACTTTTTCTTCATTCCCCTCAATAACCCTAATATCATAATCTCCATCAGGAGCAGTCAACCTTATCCTTTTAGTCTGCCCGATTTCCAAAGAAACATCTGCTGTTTGGTCTTGTTCCCCAATGTAAATTAAAATTTTTTTATTATAAAAAGTATTCCCAATATTTGTTATTATCAAATTATCCTCTTCTAATTTAATTTCAGCTTTTTCCAGCTCTCCGACATTAAACAAACTATTAGTCTCAATCTCATTGTAATTTGCAATAATTTTCCAAGGCCCTTGATAAGCATCTTTAGGCAGCTCATATAAAATCTCTTCTCCAGAATTAGTTTTCCCTTCCTTAACAACTTCTGAATAATAATTAAGAATTTTATAATTCACTACTCCTTGAATTTTATTAGAAACATCATCATATAAAGTAATTTTAATACTAACAGTCTCACCAGGAATATAACTGTTTCCTACTTCAATGCCTATTTTCTCATTACTATCTTCAGCACCCTCATAAACAGCATAACCAGTAAGCCTGCTCCCAAAAACCAGCAAAAACACAATTGCTCCAACAAAGAGCAGTCCGACTACTACTTCTCCGCTAATCTTTTTTTTCTTTACCATAGTATCACTAATATCCTCTTGTTTTTAAAGTTTTTTAAAGTTTTTTAAAGTTTTTAGAATTTGATAATGATGCTTCTAAAAAACAGTAACCCAAAAAAACTCCTAAGAATTCTTAGAACTTTAGTGAGTAGATAAACTAGTTCTTTAAAATTTCTCATATAGAAAAGTTTATATTAATAAAAAATAGTCTAATAGAATGAAAAAAGGATGGAAAATATTTTTGGTTATCTTAGGAATAATTATTGCACTTTTAATAATCTGGATTGTCATAATAGAAGACGAAGGAGTGATTCTTGTTACAGATAAAACAGAATATGAAAGGGGAGAAGAGGTTAAGGTGACTATTAAGAATAATTTAGATGGTCAAATTGAGTTTTGGGCAATTGGTATTGGCCAAATAGAATATAAGGAAAATGCTAATGTCTGGAATGTTATTAGATTTGATATTGATTGTCTTTGTATGGCTTTGTGCAAAAAAGCGCCAATGTATTTAAATCCTGGAGAAAAATCTGAATTTACCTGGAATCAGAAAGATGATAATTGTGAACAAGTAAATTCAGGAAGATATAAAGCCAGAGTTGATTGGTTTGACCCAACGGCAGAGTATAGAATGGGTGAAAATCCTGCATCTACTTCAAATGAATTTATAATTAAATAAAAAACAATTTTTTAGACCTTCCCCTCTTAACTAACTCAACTTCTTACAACTCACCCCACTATTATCCTTGTTTAAATTATAAACAACCTTTCAAAAACCTATTTAAACTAAAATTCATTATAATTAAAATAAAATGTCAATTAAAATAACTTTTTTAGGCACAAGCACTACAGTTCCAACTGCAGAAAGAAACCACACTGCAATTCTTTTAAAATATAAAAGCGAAAACATCTTAATTGATTGCGGAGAAGGGACTCAAAGGCAGTTTAGAAAAGCAAAAATAAATCCCTGCAAACTAACAAAAATCCTCATAACTCACTGGCACGGAGACCATGTCCTCGGGCTTCCTGGCTTATTTCAAACTCTTGCTTTTAATAATTATAAAAAAACCCTCGAGATCTACGGACCAACAGGAACAAAAAAATTCATTAAAGAAGTATTTAAGGTATTTGTCCCCAAGAAAAAAATTAAAATTAAAGTGCAGGAAGTAAAAGGAAAATTCATAAAAACCAAAGATTTCCAAATAACAGCAATTCCATTACAGCACAGCTCTCCTGTAAACGGATATATGTTTGAAGAAAAACCAAAATTAAGAATTGACAAAGATAAATTAAAAAAACTGAAAATAAATCCAAAAGATAAAAAGAAACTTTCTCAGTTAACAAAAGGCAAACCCATTAAGATAAATGGAAAAACAATAAAAGCGAAAAATCTAACTTACAGGCAGGCAAGTAAAAAAATTAGTTTTATTTTGGACACAAAAATATGCAAAAATGCAGAAAAGCTTGCAAGAAATTCTGATTTGGCAATAATAGAAGCTACTATCGACGATGATTCCAAACTTGCATCTAAATACAAACATTTAACAGTAAAACAAGCAGCTAAAATTGCAAAACAAGCAAAAGTAAAAAAATTAATCCTAACCCACATTTCTCAAAGATATGAGCATAAAAGCAAGCACTTAGAAAAAATAGCAAAAAAAGTTTTTAAAAATGTAAAGATTGCTAAAGATTTTGATGTGGTTGAGGTTTAATAGAGAATTGCATAATTTTCTAAACAAGATAGTTCAAGAAGTTCACAAAGAGACCCCAAACATTCCCCTGATTCAGTTAAAGGACATCTATCAATACCATAATTCAAACACTGTTCAGTATAATCTCTAGTAACATCTACTTCAAATCTTTCTTCTTCCATAAAATTAAACAATAAACTATTTTATAAAAATTCATATAAAACAAAATATACATCAAATTCTTTCCATAGAAATATTTAAAAACTCTTTAAACAAAATTTCTTTATGGTTAATGGAATTGAAAGGCCACTTGATGTGTTGAACAATGCTAAAGGCAAAGAAGTGTTGATTCAGCTAAAAAACAACAGGCAAATGGTCGGGACTTTGTTGGCATTTGACATACATATCAATATTGTATTAGACAATGCTAAAGAAATGCTCGACGACCAAGTAAAAAGAAACCTTGGGCTAACCTTTTTAAGGGGAGATACAATAATTTTTATCTCGCCAGCAAGTGCCGTAAACAATAATTGAGCGTTTGACTTGTTTAGATTCGCACAGTCAATGGTTCTAAAATGATTGAAGATAATTAGAAGTATGTTGATATACAGCTCGCTCATTTTATTCGCTCGCCTATTTTATAAAAACCAATATCTCCTAAAAATATTAAGTTGAGCAGATGAAGAGCTTAAGCTTATACTTCAACCCATAAATCATTCATAGAGATTCCAGTTAATAATATTAAGTAAAATTAAATGTTGTAGAAACATTTAAAAACAATTTCTTCTCACAATTTTTATGAAACTAGGAAGAAAAATATCAGGCGGAAAATACAAAAAATTTAGAAAGAGAAAATTTCATTCAATTAAAGGGAAAACCAAGAAAGTCAAACTTAAAGAAAAAAAACAAAAAATAATTAGAACCTGTGGAGGAAATAAAAAAATTACTCTATTATCAGAAAATTTTGCAAATATAATTGACCCCAACACAAAAAAAGCAAAAAAAGCAAAAATTACAAATGTTTTAGAAACCCCAAGCAATCGCTTTCTTGCAAGACAAAATATTCTAATCAAAAGTGCAATAATTGAGACAGAATTAGGAAAAGCAAAAATAACAAACAGACCGAGTCAGGAAGGGATGGTGCAAGCGGTTTTGGTAAATGAATAAGAAATTAGAGAAAAAATGATATGGATAATAATCTCAATAATTCTTGCAGTAATTATAGGTTATCTTATTGGAAAATGGCTTACTTCTAAACAAAAATTTGGTGATAGAGAAGCAGTATTAAAAGCCGAGTGGGGAAAAAAGATCGCTAACCTTGAAAAAGATTATGAAATAAAATTGGAAAAATCTAAATCAGCTATTGAAAAAGAGATAGAAGAAAATAAAACCAAAATAGAAAAATTAACAAAAGAGTGGCAAGTTAAATACATTAAAGATATTGAAGAATTAAAAAGATTATTTAAAGACTCAGAAAAGAAAATAAAACAAAAATCCGTTTCAAGCTCGAGAAGAAGTTTGGTTGGAAAATTTATTGAAAGATTTGTTCCTTTTTTATCAAAAATCCCCTATGCTCCTTCTGATATGCATTTTTTAGGGCAACCTATTGATTATATTGTATTTGAAGGCCTTAAGGATGATGATATAAAAAAGGTAGGATTTATTGAGGTTAAAACAGGAGAAAGTAAATTAAACAAAAGAGAAAAAAGTTTAAAAGAAGTGATTGATAAGAAAAAAGTTTATTGGAAAGAAGTTAGAGTGGATACAAAAGAGAAAAAGACTCCTGATAAAAAAATTGAAGTTGAGGATACTTCTATTAATGAATTATATGACACTATAGATGATAAAATTTCTTCTATAAAAAATAAAGCTCCAAATATAGAAAAGAGTCTTGAAGAGGATGATGAAGATGATGAAGATGATGATTGGGTATGCAAACATTGTAAAGGAAAATTTGAATTAGATGAAGAAACTGAAGATGAAATATATAATGAAGGTGGTAAAAAAATAAAATGTCCTCATTGTAATAAAATGACTTTGTGTGAGTATGAGGATGAAGAAGAGGATGAAGATGAAGATAAAACTTAGGGTGTTAATATTTAAATTAATTTTGTGAGTGGTGTGAGGGAAGATGATAGAAAATCCGCTAAAGAACCTAAGAATAAAGAACTATTATAGTTATTTGCTAACAATAGCTGGTTTTGTCTTAATTATTTCACTAATATACAAGCCAAAAGTAATATCCCAACAAAAATTAATTGCCTTATGTTTAATAACAATTGTTTATGGGTTAGTTGAGTGGATTCGTGAAAGTCAGTTTAATGACCGACTTAAACAAATAAATTTAGAATGGCAAATCTTTTGGGATGAACAACCTATGAGAAGTCTAGCTGAGTTAAACGACCCAAATTATCAAGCAAATCTTAGAAGAAAGTTTAAAGAAAAACATGGAGGGGATAATCTAATGTCAAGCCACCAATTTAAAACATGGGTTTTATTCATACTCTATTTAGCTTTGATGATTGGAGCTTTTTATTTTATCTAAATTTCTGTATACAAAACAACAATAATTCTTAAAAACAAAGACTATTAGTAAATATATGGAAAAACTAACAAAAAAACAACTAATAAACACATTAAAACAAGGAGACCAAATTAATGATATATTTGTCCTTAAAAATAAGAAGAGCTTATCTTCTTATCGCCATCGTGAAGGAGGAGAAGGATATTTTTTTACATTGACTTTATCAGACTCAAGTGGAAAAAATATTGAATATAAATATTGGGGCGGCCGAGATGAAGAAAAGGTAAAAGAAACATTTGCCCTAATTAAATCAGACTCTGTTATTTTAATAAACGGAAAAGTGGAAACTTACAAGGAAAGATTAGAAATCCATTCTAATGAACCAAATATATTAAGAATTCTCGCTCCTGAAGAATATGAAGCAGAATTTATTATGGCTGCTAAAAAAGACATTGAACAAATGTATTCTAATTTATTATTAAAAATAAATTCTATTCAAAATGACTCTCTTAAAAGATTTTTATTAGATATTTTTGAGGGAGATTTAAAAGAAAAATTTAAAAAACATCCAGGAGCAATGATGATTCACAATAATTGGGTGGGAGGATTACTTCAGCATACCTTAGAAATTATTGAGTATTGCGAAACAAGCATAAAATTAAATCCTGAATTAGATAGAGACTTGCTTTTAGCAGGAGCAACACTTCACGACATAGGAAAATTAGAAGAACTTGAAATAACCTCAAGAATAAAATTCAGCAGAAAAGGCCATTTATTAGGGCATTTAACCATGGGAGCGATTTTTTTATCTGAAAAATTAAAAGAAAGCGAACTCGATGAATTACTAAAAGAAAAATTATTGCATTTATTAATAAGCAATCATGGAAAATTAGAGTTTGGCTCTCCAAAAGAGCCAATGATTCCAGAAGCAATAGTATTATATTATGCTGATGAATTATCTTCTAAACTTTCTGAAATAATTGAGTTTATCAAAGAAAACAGGGAAATCACAGATGAAGATTTTGTGTTTAATTATAGAAAAAAAGGGAATATTTTTTTGAAGTAAGATTAAGAAAAAGTGAAAGTAAAATGGTAAAGAAATTTAAAGATAAGCAAGGAAATCCAATCAGCAGAGGACCTTATTTTACTAAGAATAGAGACCTAGTTTACTTCAGAGAAATAAAAGAAGGAGAATGGTTAGTTGAAGGAACTCAAGTGAGTTGGCCTATCTCTCCAAAAGAATCTAAATTATATACAAAGGCAAGTAAGGAAGATGCACGAGAGGAATTAAGGATTTGTAAAAATTATGTTTCTTGGATAGAAAAAATGCTAAACTATTAATAAGATCACTCTAAATTAAACCAATAATTCTAACAAGAACACCATCCAACCAAAAACCTTATAAACCTTTCTCCAAAACATTTATAAATCTTGCCCTCGAACCATTAAAATGCCAGAAAACATCAAAAGATGCCCAGAATGCAATGGAATCAACCTAACTTGGGATGAACAGCGCGGAGAAGTTTTCTGCAATGATTGCGGAACAGTTGTTGAAGAAAAAATGGTTGATACTTCGCAGGAACTTCAAGGCAGTTTTGAATCTGGTGAAAAAAAAGGCAGAGGAGGAGCACCCCTCAGCATGCAAAAATTCGACAAAGGACTCACTACTAATGTGGGAGAAATCTCAGATATTTACAAATTAGACTCTAGTTCAACAAGAAAATTCCTAAGATTAAAAAAATGGCAGGAAAGAGTCTCTACATCTATTGAAAGAAACTTAAGACTTGCAATGGCAGAACTAAGAAGAGTTGCTTCTTTCCTTAGTCTTCCAGCAGTTGTAAGAGATGAAGCATCAAGAATTTACAACTTCGTCCTCCAGCGAGGTCTTGTCCGAGGACGTTCAATGGAATCTGTTATTGCCGCCTGCATCTATGCTGCTTGCAGAAGCTATAATATCCCAAGAACCCTGGATGAAATTTCAATAGCCTCAGATGTTGAAAGAAAAGAAATAGGAAGAACTTACAGATTCATAATAAGAAAATTAGGAATTAAAGTAACACCAAGTAGCCCAAAAGACTACATCAACCGTTTTGCATCAGTATTAAAACTAAGCCCAAAAACCCAAAACGAAGCTCTTAAAATTCTAAAAAAAGCAGAAGACTCTGAACTCACAAGCGGAAGAGGCCCTGCAGGAATTGCTGCAGCAGGTTTATATGTCGCAGCCCTCCTCAACAACGAGAAAAAAACCCAAAGAGAAGTTGCAGATGTTGCAGGAATAACAGAAGTCACAATAAGAAACCGATACAAAGAGCTCCTTGAAAAACTCGGCTTAGAAGAAAAACTTAAATTAAAAGAAGAAGAAGAAAAAGCTAAGAAAAAAAAGGAATAATTTTCTATATTTGAATATTTTATCAAAATCAAGATTAAACTCGCAAAGATTTATAAAGTTCTCCTCTTTTAATTGAAATATGGTGAAAGAAAAAAGTACTAAAAAAGGAGGGATGGCTAAAGAAGAAATTTTATCAAAATTAAAGAAATTTGACAGGCCTTCACCAGAAGCTAAGGGTGAATTAACAAGACTCGTATCTAGAATAATAAAAGACAGATCGCGACATGACAAAATTAAATACCTCAATAGCATTCTAAACAAAAAAGGATTGCTAAAAGACAAAACAAGAGAATCTATTTATGTTGTCCTTGCAGAATCTGCTGAGAAGGATGCAGAAAAATATAAAGGTGAAAAAGGAACCTATCAAGGAGCATTATCTGCAGCAGGGGGTTGGTATATGAAAGCAGGGGGAGCTTCCAACAATAAGGATTATTACGAAAAAGCAAACAAGGTTTTTGAAAAAATAGATAAAGGAAGTTTGGCATCTAGATTTGCTCGAAAAAAAGCAGGATTAGAACAAATTGCGACAGTAATTTTAGCAATTGCAAGCATCGGGATAGGAATATTTTTTTTATCACCTAACCTAACAGGAAATGCAATTGCAAACTTCACTAACCAAACTTCAAGCATAATCGGCGCCGTACTTATATTAATCGGAATAATTAGCACTTTCATATATTTTAAAAAAGCTAAGAAGAAGGAATAGGATTGATTTTTCTTATTTATAATTCTTATAGATCTTAATGCGGAGAAGAGGATTCGAACCTCTGAAGGCACTGAGCCAACAGGTCCTAAACCTGTCCCGTTTGACCGCTTCGGTATCTCCGCATAAATTTGTTAAATTATACCCATATAAAAAAGTATTGTTTTAAAATATTTTAATTATTTCTTAAGAAGCTCAAAAACCTTATCAGCCATTTCTTTATCTGAATCGCCTCTCTCTCGAACTATTTTTTTCCCTTCAATAGAAAAATAATCCAAAGAACTATCTATTTTTTTTACCATTTCTTCTATTCCTGCAACATATCCTAATTTATCATAAGAATGGTCAACAGACCACCAACCTCCTTTTGAGAGATCATACTCATAATAAGTGGTTATAGAGTGTCCTGGCTCATCAAGATCAATCTTTATTGCCACCTTTTCTCTCAACATCTCATCAGTCCAATCAGTCCATTTTCTTAAAACCTCAAAAACCTTCTCAGCCATTTCTTTATCTGAATCGCCAACTTTCCTATCTATTTCGCTATCTTCAATGAAAATTTTATCTAAGAAAAAATCTACTTTTTTTACTATTTCATTTATACCCTCAACATATCCTAATGCATTATTAAAAGAATCATCACTAGATGCCCAAACATCTCTTGATGGAAAATACTTATAGGCTTCACCCATAGTATTCCATTTCGTTATATCATCAACAAAAATCTCTATTTTTATTTCTCCCCTCAACATATCATCAGTCCATCTAAAGGTTTCTCCAATTACTCCGTTCTTCATAATTTTTAATATATTAATAACCTCAATAGCCCTCTCAAAAGAACTAGCAACATCGATTTCATTTCCATTAACTATCATTTCACTATGACTCTGTGCTATTTTTATTATTCCTTCAAAATAATTTTCTTTATTTAGTTCAACACAAGATCTAGCTGCATTGTTGCCCCAGCCCCTTTCTCCATACCAATAATTACATTTTGTACTACCTTCTGAAATTCCAGTGATAACTATCCCTTCTTTCAAACTTATATCAAGGACTACACCAACTCTTTCTTCTATCATAATTTTAATTGAAGCTTGTACATCTTCTTCAGCTTCTAATTCTTTTCTACCCTCTCCAATATCCTTCTTAACATAATGTATTCTCTCATATTTTGCAGTTGAAATTTTTTTATATAAAGCCACTCCATAATAATCACCTATATTACTAATACCATACCTAAAACCAACAGTATCTAATCTTATGGTTTTTTCTTTATCCTTCCCAACAAGAATTCTTGCTCTTTCATCAACCTTTTCATTAACAGCATTATAAAGTCTAAGCATAAAATATCCTTCTTCACCTTTATTATCAAATGTTATATCAACATAAAATTCATCATCTCCAATCCAATCATCTTTAATCATATGCTCCACTTTAATTATTTCTGCTTTTCCAACCCCTATATCTTCAACTAAATACAAAGGCCTATCATGAATTTCTTCCAAACTCCTCTCATCTTGACTCAACTCTCCTCTCCAAAGATCCTCATCTATTTTTTCCCATATCTCTCCTGAAAAATCTCTAACTTTAGTCCCAATATCAAAATTATCCTCTTCATCTTGATTAATCTCATCACTTTCTCTAAAATCATCTGTTGTCCTCTTAATAGTTTTAGAGTAAATCTCCCTTGTAACCAAATCATAAATCTTCCCAACCAACAAGAACGCCCTTGCCTTATCAGTATTCAATCCCCCTGATTCAGTAATCTTAATCAAACTGCTAACAATAGAATTAACTTTAGTATTAATATTATCTCTTGTCAACTGATTTGTAGCCAACCCTAATTCAAACCCATCAGCTTCCTTAAATATAGGACCAATTTGCTCAGGAGGCATTATCTCAACATCACCCAAATAACTAACATCAATTTCATCCAAAACCTTATCAGTCAAACCAGGAGCATCTCTTAAAACATTTTCAACAGAATTTGTATCAATCCAGCACCCAATTCCTGCAGACTCATCACATTCTCCGACCTTTTTCCACCTATCATAAGTTGACTTAGTCTTATCCAATTCACCAGAAGGCTCAACCTGCGCACCAGGATTACCACTTGAACAAACCCTTATTATTCCTCTTTTATATAATTCAGGATTTAGAGCTTCTTGTGCACCTGCTTGCAAATTAGGCTGGGCAAAACTCCACAAACTTGGACTTCCTGAAACACATTCTTTAGAAGTTGTGATATCTTCTTCTGTAACTTGCTCCTCAACATATCTCCTGCTTAATTCATTAATTGCCCAAGAAGTTGAAACCTGCTTAAACCCGCATTCTTCCTGCCCATTAACATTAACACATAGCTCCTGATAACCTGAAACTCCTGTAAAATCCCTTGCTTCATCAACCTGCTGTCCTCTCTGAATATATCCTCTATCAACAACATATCTCCCAAAAGTATGAATATAAGACGATTCAGGAGGGTTCCTCAAATAAATAACATAATTCGCCCCAATATCTTCCCCTGCATAAATATGATAATAAACCTTATAGTGTGATGTTGAAGGAATTGTCGCTTCTGTTAAAATATCCTCGCTAAACCATGCATGATACTGAACAGGAACATCTGGCTCAACCAATTTCTCAAAAAACTCTTTTGAATTAGGATATCTTGCACTCACAAACATTTTGCAGACCTCTCCGCCAATCTCTCCTGTTGAACGAGCATTAAATGACTTCATAGCATTCACAGCATATTCATTCTTAAAATAATCAATTGAATTTTTTGCATTTTCCCAGGCATAATTAATAGTTAAATACTCTCCTCCGCCCCGAACCCCTTGCCCAGAAAGCCCGCCAAATAATCTTGGAATAAACACATCCATTAACGGAACAGCCTGCCTCCAGAAAAACTCGCACATATAAACTGACTTAATCTCATCGCAGATTCCAATATTTCTTCCTGTCTCTAAATTCTCCTGCAAACAAGCCTGAGTTGATTTTAAAATACTCAAGTAACCCTCAATCCCTGCATGAACTCCTGACAAGCAAATCGGAATCTTAACTTCAGGGAAATTTCGTGAACACAACAACAAACTTCCGATTATTCCAGACTGAACAACATTTGAAACCCTGTATTCTCCTCCAAAATCACACCTGCTCTCAGGACACATAACAGGGTCGCAGATATTAAACATTAAATTACAATCCTGAGGCGACATAAAATCAGTGCATCTTCCTGATTCTCCGTTCTCAGCAATATCTGTTTCAAAAACCTGCCCAAGAACACTGACTTTTTTCTTGCCATGCTGTCTGGCAGCTTCATTAATTGCTCTTTCTGCATCTCTGACTAATCTCACAGATTTACTTTTATCTAAACCAGGAAAATCCAAATCAGCTGAACTGCCCAGATTATAATACCTGCAATCATCACCTTGCTTAAATTCAATTAATCTATTGCTTCCAACATTACAAATCCAAAAATTCATTGCCCTGCCACTATCCTGATAAGGCTTCCCAAACCCGCTCAAAACATAATCTGTCCCAACATACCATCCATTTTCCCTGTCAAAAGGAACCAAAGCAGGCAGCCCTTTGTAAGGAGCCCTCTCATAATATTTGACCTTAATCTCTCCTTTCATAGAGTTTTTATATAAACCAGGATTTGCTTCTGTGAACTGACTGATTCCCTTAGATTTATAATACTCCTTAATATTATACTCTATGTCCTTGCCATCTTCATTTCTCTTTACCCAATGAAACTCTCCCCCTCTCGAAGTAAAAACTTCTTCAGCAGTATATTTCCCACCCCCTACTGGAACTAATCCAACAACCACTGATAATCCATCAATTCTATCTCTCATAACTTTCTTAACATCAGAAGTAAATAATGCTTTTAAATTATCATCAGAAATCTTACTTACATCAGTCATTGGTTGATAATTAAGTTTAGTATCTCCTCTAAAAGATGGAATTCCAGGAGCATCTTGCTCTAAAATATTCTCAACCCTATTCAACTCATTAACATCATAAGTATAAACCAAATCACTTCCAAGTTTTTTATTTATTATCTCGCTCAATCTAGCATCATCTTTAACCAACTCCCTTAATCTCAATAATTTCATTTCCTCTAAATCAATATCACACTCATTAATTTGTGTTTGCGAATAAATTCCATTTTCTCCAACTAAAGGCACAGATCCTTTTCCTTTTAAATCAATATTTCCCTCCAACTTCAAATTACTAAAAACATTTTCACAATAGTCTTGTTTTACTTTATTAAAATCTGTTCCGCCAGTAAAATCCAAAATATCGCTTTTTTCTGTTTTATATTTATCCTGAATTATTTTCATTTGCTTGTTTTCTTCATCATAAATTCCAGCTAATTTATCTACCATTGCTTCAATTTCAGAATTGCAATCCAGCAAACAATCAGAAATACTAGAAGGAATTCCCTTGCCGCAAATATCTTCTTGATTAGCAAAAGCCAGCCTGCACTTTTCATTCCACCCCCCAGCAGAAGTCATAACTTCATTTCTTGCCATTGATTCTCCACTCCATCCAGCAAACAAATTCTTAACAACAAGCATCGCAGAAGTTGCAAAACAAGCACCTTTCATTCCCATAACAACTTTCTCAAGTTTTGAATTAACACTTTCCCAATCCTCAATACTTTTACCCAGATTATCAATCATTTCTTGGGTCTTCTCAGGCGAAAGTTTAATCGCCCTTTTTTCAATTCCAATCTTAAAACTAAAATCACTTTCAGTCCTCATTCCAAAAGTCTTAGGAATAATCCTGACTTTTGCTTGTTTGTTTAGGTTTGTTTTAACAAGTTTAACACTTACCTTAGGAGTCAATTGACTTGTTTTGCCCATTTCAATTTCAGCTTTTTTTCCTAAATGATAATCAACAGGATTTATAACAACATCATACCATTTATCTTCATGGAAATATCTAATTTCAACAGAATCTTCTTTTATTTCCTCAACAACAATACCTAATCTAGAATTAGAAGTTCTTTCTAAATCATCTTTTCTTAAATAAAAAGTTTTGATTTCTCCATCATCAGTAATCAAAAGTTCTGCTCCCCAATCCTCATAACTTGGCTTCTCAACACCCTTCAAAGAAATAAAATGAATCTCATTATTAATATAAATAACTGCCTGCGACTCTTTTGAAAATGTCCCCTGATAAACTTCATTTAATTTTTTCTGAGCATCAATAGCAGCTTTAGAATCAGGATAATTCTCAATCAACATCTCCAAATATTCAATTTGTTTTGTCTTTAATCCCAGCTCCCTAGACAATTCAGCAGCTTTTTCCAAAGCCTCAACCGCATAAGGATCAAAATTCGGCTCATTTACTTCTTTTTCACCAGGATACAAATCAAAAACTTCATTATAATTTTCAACAGCTAAATTATAATATTCTTTCAAAAGTTCATCTTCCAAAACTCCTTCTTCTAAAACCACACCCTCAAAACTTATTTTCTCTTTTTCCCAAGTATTATGGTTTGTTTTTAAAACCCATATATTTTCAGCCCCAATCCCATATCTATCATTTATTTCATAAATTAAATAAGAATAAAAAGTCCCTTTTTCTCCAGCAAGCCACCTCCTATCCTTCTCCTTATCAAATAATGTCCTCGTTTGATCCCAAAGATTATATATTCTGCTAGAAGCTTCTTTAAGACCTTGCAACCAGCCACGATTTTTAGAATATCTATCTGTAACTCTATGGGCAAGAGCTCCAACTTTTTTAGAAGCAAAAATATCTTCATCATCATTTGTTTT
>JAUUWR010000014.1 GCA_030588935.1 bacterium
GGAAAATAGCTAAACCCTAACCTTACTTCTCAAACCACATCAAAATAGGCAAAATCTCTTTCTTTTTAATAATCTCCCTCACAGCTTTTTCAAACTCCTCATAATCCCTATAAAAAATTAAATTATATCCAAACTTAGAACGCTTTTCTTTTAATTGGTGAAATTCTTTTATTAATTCAGATTTAAATCTCAAAGTTCCCCATGCCTGAGTGCTTTCATTATAAGATAATTTTCCTTGACTTTCAACAATTTTTCTAGGGGTAAGCATCTGATTTTTCATTTTAACTCACCCCTAATTCTTTAGGTTAATAATCTAAAACTTCACAATTATATAAAACATATGTTCACAAATATATCAAAGAACAATAAAGCTTAAAAATACTAAATTTCTGTTATTTTTAGCCCGTTTGGGAGAAAGAGTTCTGATAAATTTAGAAAATGAATATGAAAGGTTTTGAAAAATATGCATGGAACAGAAAGGTAGATATTTATGTAACTAATGAATTGTTTGACTGCAGTCCTCTTAGACAGATAGAAAAACCAACTATTATTCTCCAAAGCTTAGGGAACAAATTTCCCTCTTGCCAAGGTAATGTAGATGCTCTTACTGATTTTTTGACAAATCAAAAAGATCCTTGGGAAACCTTGCCTGAAGCCTATAAGGTTATTCAAGTTGACAGAAGTAATTTGTTTAAAGAAGATGTGCCTGTACCTAAATGGGTTATGTCTTTATCTCATGTTAAGCCACGTTTTAAATTTGACGATAAAAAAGAGTTAAATTTCAAGATTAACTCTGCTATTCTTCCTAGATTTAGATTGATGTCTGAGTGGTGTCAGCCTTACTTATTTGGCGAGCAACCAGCAGTAGGAAGACCAATAGTAGAATATGCTCTTTTTGAACAATTTTGTGAAGAGGTTTTGGGTCCGTCTTTGTTTTACAGTCAACCCCAAAATTTTGATTCTCATGAATTAATCCAATGCCGAAATGAAGAGGAATCAATAAGATTCATAAAACAAAAGAGATTACTCCATTTAGATTCTCCAAAAATCCTAGAAGATCTTACAGAATTCCAAATTTGGTTTGGATTAAATAATTTATATCCTGATTTAAATGAAAGGTTGAATCGAGTTAAAGAATTTCAAGAAAAATGGTATCCAGAAGAAATCTTTAGAGGAAGGAAATCTTATGAGGATACTAGAGATTGGTTGAAAACATTGAAAAATTGAAGGACATCCCTTTATAAAATGAATAAAGAAATACAAATATTTCAAATTAATGCAAGTGAAATAAAAGACAAGTTTCCAAAGCTAGTATTAGGTCAGGAAGTTGATGCATATGATATTAGCCAGATGACTTTAAATCAGGATGATACGGCAGTTGGCGATTTATACAAAACAAGAATTTCCCTACCTTCTTTTGAAAACAATCCTTCTCATGTAATGAATGTTGCTCTTCATCTTTATGAAAAACACGCTTTTTTAACTTCTAATGATTATCGTGCAGATTTATATGATGTTGGCAATGGATGGGTAAATGATGTTCATAAATGGGATGGAGGTTTTTATTGCCCCCTCACAAACTCGCAGATAAAAAATCTGCGAACTCTGAGAACCTTGGATGATCATGTATGGGATATTAAAGTAAAACTTGATAGAGTAATAAATGTAACTTTAAATGAAAGTGATCAAAAATGGTTGAGGAATACATGGGATTTGGAAAAGAACGAGGATGGAATTAGGGATTTTTTGGATAGAGCACCTACTTCATTGAATAGAGTTGTTTCCTCTGAAGGTAAGGGATACATCAGTGTATATGTTAAAAAAGGACAATCTCCAAGAACCTTATTTGAATTTCAAAATAAAAATGGAAGGAATTAAACAAACACCAATTAAAATATTGCCACACCATGTACCTCCGTTTATGGAAGCGTTTTACTTTGGATGGCCAGCGGGACGAGAAAAGAAATGGTATGACGATGATAAAATGAAAGATAATGCAGAGAGAATTATTAATTTTGTTGTTAAACATCCTGATGCTTTGATTCAAATAGTTGGAGTATATGATGATTTTTGTAAAATGTGTCCTAATAATAAGTTTGGGAATAACTATGATAAAGAAGGTAATGATACTTGTACAGCTTATGATGCTTATTTAGATGGAGATTTAGAAAGTTCTTTAGAAAAAGATCATTATGCTAATCTTTATGGATTAAAAGATGTTTATAAGGGGAAACCTATATCTTCGAAACAATTTTTTGAATTAATGAGGGAACCTTTCCTTAAATTATACTATAAGAAAACAAAACAAAAAGTGAATTAAAATGACAAATAAATTAAGCGTTCTTGTGGCGATTTAGAAAATGACAAAGAAAATATTGTTTGTGAACGCACCTTCACAAGATCCTAGCGACAGGTTTTTTGGGTGGCCCACTTCGTTATTATATGCTATAGCTCCTTCTGTAGACGCAGCAAGAAATGGAAATTTAGATATTGAAATAGTTCCTAAGATTTTCGATCCGATTAACTATTCAGCAGAATCAAGAGAAGCTGTAGAAAGAGATCTTGGCAGAATAATTGAAAAAGAGAAGGTTAATATTTTATGCGCAAGTGCAACATATGATTCTGTTTATCCTACACACATATTATTTGATAGAGCAAAACAGATGAATCCCAAAATAAAAACTATTCTTGGAGGCCCTCACTTTGATGAAGTTTATAGATTACCTAAATTTAGGGAGGAGGTATTTTCTTCAAGCTTAGTTGATGTAGCAATTGAAGGAGATGGAGAGTTTGCATTAAAATCTACTTTAGAGGCAATGAGTAAAGATCAAGACCTTTCTAATCTTGATTGGCATTCTGTTTTAGGTATAGCAGAAGTTTATACTCCAGATGGAAAAGTCTATAGCACTAGCGGTCAACCTCTTAATCTAAATGATATTCCTTTTATTCCCATAGATCTTGCAGATGAATCAAGACATAGTATGGATTATGATGTATTTACAGATAAGGATGGAAATATTTTAAATACTATCCAGATGATGGCAGCAAGAGGATGTCGATATTCTTGCTCTTATTGTTCTGAAAATAGAAATCTTGCTTACCCAAATGCGAGATCTGTAGATAATATCTTAGAAGAAGTTCGATTAAGAAAAAGTCAGGGATTTAAAGCAATATTTTTTGATGACAGTACTTTTGGCACTTATCCTCGTCTTGAAGAACTTCTTAAAGGACTGGGAGAATTTGAAATTAAATTTGGTTCTTTAAATAGATTTAATCATTTAGGTAATCAAAGAACAGTTGAACAATATGCTTCTGCAGGTTATGTTTATGCTTATTGTTCCATTGAACAATTAGACGATTTAGTCCTTAATGGAATCGGCAAAGCCCAAAATGAAAAAACAATTAGGAAATCAATGGAATTAATTCGCAATAATGAATTTAAATTGGGCACGTCTTTATTATTTGGGTTGCCAAATGAAAGCGAAAGATCAATTACGAGGACATTAGATTTTACTGAAGAATTCGTAAAAAATGGGACAATAAAAATAGTAAGTCAATCTGCGCTCTCCTATCACCCTGGGACGGCATTAGGGGAAAAAGTTGTTAGTGAAGGATTTGTTAGAACTCCTCCAAATCAAGGGTATCCATTCGACAGGTTTGAAGAAGGACAATGGTATCACCCTCCTTATGTAACTCCTAAATATTTAGAAAAAATCTTAAAGGCGTCAGAACAAAAATTCGGGCCCTTTCTATCAAGAAATAGACATTCTTGGTATGCCAAAAGAGGATTGGTAAAGTAAAATGAAACAACAAAACTTATTCCTAGACTATGGAGGTCTTATCTTTGATTATGATTTTAATAAAGACACTCTTGCCAGAGCTCATAAGTTAGCATTATTTTACATAAATTCATTAAATAGGCACCAGATTAGCCCCAGAACAATTGGGGACGCCCACAACAAAGCAATTCAAGATTATCTAGCTACAAGAAGGCAGGATAATTCTGAATGGACAATAAATAAAATAATGAGTTTGATGATTAAAAATTTAGAAATAAAAGCAGATCTTAAAGAACTTGAAAACATATACAAATTTAATGACCATGATAGCAATCCATTTCCTAATTCAAAACAAATATTAAAACAGCTTTCACAAAATTACAAACTAGGAATAATATCAAATCTACCTCATGATTCTTTAACCTATGAATTAAGAAACCATAACATGCTAAATCTTTTCAACCCAATTGTAATATCTTATCAGGTTGGATTTAGAAAACCACATCCAGCAATTTATCAGGAAGCTATGAAAAGAGCAAACACTACACAAGAAAACAGCATTTTTGTTTCTCATGAACAAGAAGAAGTACAGGGAGCTGAAAATGTCGGCATAAGAGGAATTTTAGTTAAATCCTTAGAAGAAGTGATAGGAGTTTTATGATAATATACACAAACATAAGTCCTGTTACAAAAGCTTATACTAATATAAATCACATTTATTATCTAAAAAAACAAAATCCAAAAAAAGTTTATCTTTGTGTTTGGGATAATTTTGTTTTTGAGCATCCTGTTTTTGAAAAAGGCTTAGATCATACAACAAACAAAGTCCAGAAATTACAGGAAAATATAGAAATTCTTGAAAAATTAATGGATCATCTTAATCTAGATTATAAAATAATTTATTTATCAGAAGCTATGGATAGATTTCTTAAAAATTCTGAATATTCTCAAATCTTGCATAAAATACTTTCTAGATTTAAAATACAGGATTTAGAAAAAGGCACAGAAATAGATTATATTCCTTTTAACCAAATTAGTTTTTCTAAAATAAATTACATAATAGCAGATTATCTTATTGCTATGTATCTGCCTGAATTATTTCCAGAATTATGCTCAACTGCTCCAAACCATTATTTAACATCAGAAAGATTTAAAGTTTTTCATAAGAAAATTGATGATTATTTATCAACAAGTTATTCTAAATACAAGCCACCAAAACCTGTTTTTGTTAAAAGAGTTCCTGTGATAATCCATCCTGAAAAAGAAGAAATCCCTTCAATAGAAATGTCGCAGGAAAAAATTAAAAGAATTGTTGAAGAGCATTTTAAAGACAAAAAGATTTCAGATATTGAAATTAATGATTTATTTGAGGTTTTTAGAGAAGTTTTAGGAAAATTAGAAAAACCTAAAACTAAAAAACAAATTGCAGATTTAATCTCAAAACACTTTTATGATTATTTTTCTAAAATACAGGAGATTGTGCAAAAAGAAAATGCAAAAGAAAGAACAAAGAGTTTGTTTATTTCTGAGAAACAGGAATTTGAAAAAAAGATTAAGCCATTAAACAGCATAAAACTTCAGATCTTATCTTATTGTAATGGGAACAATACAAGCTTGGATATTTCTAGAAAAACAGAAATTAAGCTAAGCACGATTTCAACTTATTTTAATTATCTAAAAAAACAAGGGTTAATAACAAACAGCAGAAAGCCAAAAAGAACTGTGGATAATATTGTTATTAATTTAAAGGATATGGTTTAAAATGAATATAGTTTTTATTAATTCACCGTTGCAAGATTATGGAAAAACACAAAAGAAAGACTATTATACAACTCCTCCGCTTGGTTTGGGCCATCTTGCAACAATAAGTAAGAATTTAGGGAATAATGTTAATTTAATTGATGCAGAAGCAAAAGGATTATCTTTAGAGCAAACTATTTTTAAAGCATTATCTTATAATCCTGATTTAGTTGGAATAAATCTTTTAACACCTACATTTGAATTAAGCAAGCAGATTATTCAGGATTTAAAGAAAAATAAACCAAAAACAAAAATAATTGTTGGAGGACCTCATGCAACAATCAATCCTGAACAATCATTAAAACAAATTCCTGAAATTGATATTTTAGTCAGAAAAGAAGGAGAATTAACATTAACAGAACTTTTTAATAATAATTTAAATCCTTTTTTAATTAAAGGAATTTCTTACAGAAAAAAGAATAAAATAATCCATAATCAGGATAGAAAGTTAATTCAAAACTTAGACTCTCTGCCTTTGCTTGACAGAAGCTTTTTTGTAAACGATCCTTATCAGGAAAATGGAAATTTAAAATCAGTTATCATGGGTTCAAGAGGTTATCCTTATACTTGTAGTTTTTGTTCTGCCCCGCTTACTTCTGGCAGAAAAATAAGAACAAGAAGCATTGAAAATATTGTGGATGAGATTGAAGTATTAAAACAAGAACATAACATTGATTCTGTCCACTTCTTAGATAATGATTTTATTTATAATAAAAGTAGAATCCTAAATCTTGGTGAGGAATTAAGAGCAAGAAACTTAAATATAAATTGGAGAGCATTAGCAAGAGTTGATATAACTGCAAGATTTGGAATAGATTTTTTAAAAAGAATTAAACAGGATGGTTGTTACCAATTAGTTTTTGGGGTTGAATCTGGAAATCAAAGAATATTAAATTTAATGAATAAAGGAACAACACCAGAGCAGGCAAGACAAGCTATTCAATACTGTAAAGAAGTTGGAATAAAAACAAAAGCATATTACATGTTTGGATTTCCAACTGAAACATTAGAAGAAATGAATCAAACATTAAATTTAGCAAAAGAACTTAATACAGATACTGCTTGTTTTGTTTTAGTTAAAGCTTATCCAGGAACTGAAATGTATAATTCTTTATTAAAGAAATATGGGGATAAACAACTCCAAGCATATAATCATTTACAAGAACAAGTGCCTTTAGATATTCCAAATCAAAATTTTGATAAATATCATATAAGTAATGATTTATCTTTTTGCAAGGCAACACCAGAGCAATTAAATAACATGCTAAGAAAAGCTTATAATATGTATTATCCTAATGGAGATAAGAAAGAAACTCAAAATAAAATGGAGTTGGTTGGAGTTTAAAAATGAAAGATAATAAACACCCACATGCATTTATGGCAGATTTTGTATATAAATATGAAACATTAATAAGACCATTAATTGAAGAAGGAGATCTTGAAACAGCTAGTGTAGGAATTATGGATGTTGTTTTTAGATATAGTGTATGTATTCAAGATAATGGAGAAAATTTTTTAGGAGCAAATATTCATGCATCTGTAAGATATGAAGAAGCTGTCAAATTATTAAATGGATTAACTGAAAAGAAACCCCTAAAGCAAAAAGTAACTAAAAGAATAAATTTAATGATAAGTAGAGATGTATCTGAAATGGAATTGATGCTCCAAGGAGATGAAATTTATGAAAAATATAGACAGAGGGGGGAAGTTGCTTAAGATGAGGAATAAAAAATTATCAAAATTACAAGAAATAGAAGATCATTATGTAAGCTTGGATTATATAGGGGCTCGTCTTCGTAAAGTTTTAACAAAAGATAAAGAATATCAAAAATTATTAAAAGAAAGAAAACAAAAATTAACTAAACAGTTTAAGATAACTTCAGCAGAAAAGAAAAAATATGTTTTATTAACAGATACGGATTTTGAGATTTTAGGAAAATGTAAACAACTTGAAAAAGTAAAATTAAATAAAGATGATAAATTTTTAGTTGAAATTATCAAAACGCAATTAGAAGCTGATTGGAGAAAATATTTATTAAAGACTTTAAATAAACTTATGAAGAAGTATAAAAAATGAAATTCAAAGGATTATTACTCAAGGAAGGATTGAATGATCTAAGTGTATTAGATTTAATTAAAACAACCAAAGAAGAAAAATGGAATATACCTAATGAAAGATTAGCTAATTTTCAACCTAAAATATGGACTGCTATTTTATTTGAAGGGGAAGGAAAGAAAGTAGAAGAAATAGTAGAAAAGCTTAGCAAGGCAATAAAAGAAAAATGGTATATTAATGTATCTTTTAATAATACTGAATATGTAATATTTAATAATAAAATATTCAAGTATGAAAAAGGAGATGATAAAACTAAACAAGAAGCTATAGGGTATGGAAGAAAGGTTGGTATTCCAGAAAAACAGCTTGATTGGTGAAAATGAAAAAAATCTACATAGCATACAAATTCAAAGAACAAAACCCTAAAGAACTTAGGAAAAAGCTTGAAGAACTAAGCAAGATTATTGAAGAAACTACTAATTACAAAACTTTTATCTTTTTTAGAGATGCTCAAAATTGGGGCAAGATTAAAATGGATGCAGAGAAACTTGTAAGTGAAGCCTGTAAGGCATTAAAAAAATGCGATGCAATTATTGTTGAAGCTTCAGAAAAAGCAAGAGGAGCTTATTTTGAAGTTGGTTATGCCAAAGCTCTTGGAAAAAAGATTATAGTTATTCATCAGGAAGGCACAGAAGCTGATTTTTTGGAGGCTGCTGCTGATAAAAGTATTGTTTATGAGGATTTTGAGGATTTAGGGGAGGGTTTGTCAAGTTATCGGGAGATAAATTAGCTGTCAAGTGAAGGGAGTTATTTTAATAATTCTTGTAATTGAATTAAAAAATTCAACAACTTTCTACCTTTGTCAGAAATCTCATAATCAACATTCATATGTCCAATATTATATTTCTTTATGAATTTCTTTTCAATCAAATCTTTAAGAACTATCTGTAATGTTGTATGACTTGCTTTTGTTTCTTTGAACATAACTGAATACTTTGATTTTCCTCTTTCTAATATCTTCAAGACATCTAAAATACACCTCACCTCTGCAAAATCAAATATCATAAAGGAATACAATAAGATTTATATATAATTATTACATCGTATTAGCGATGTAACTATGGAAATTAAAGATAATAGAGTTAAAGTAACCAAAGAAATAGAAGAAAAAATGAGATTACTTAGAGGTTATGCTGTTCCTGTTTTGGAAATAGCTAAAATTCTTGGAGTTTCACCCCACACAGTCACGAATCATACAAACGAAAAAGCCAGATTAAGACATAATGAAAGGACTGGTGATTATGCTAAATTACAAAGATTTAGAGAGAAGCTTAAAAAATCTAAGAAAAAATAAATTGTGCAGGATTCTAAAAATTGTGTAAGATGTGCAAAACCAAATTTTCCTATATATTTATAAATGGGTTTTTCTTATTCTTATTGGAGGCAAGAAAAAAGGTTATTTATATTCAACATTCTGCTGTGTTCCTGAATGTTCCACTGATTGTTGTATTCAAGCTTTGGTTTAATCTACCATTTTGCCTCCATCTTGTATATCTCTTGAACATAACAATCTTTAAAAGCACTTATTTCTATATATATTTTAGCTTGATATTATAAATAGCTGGGATTGTTATTCCTAAGTTGTTTTTTGAAGCAGAAAGAAAGAGGCAATTATAATGTTAATAATATTGTCAAATAAGAGAAGTGAAAAATCATTTAATTTTCTTAGTCATAACTCTAAACTTTCAGGTAATCAAAACCTGCGTGACACACTAAGAAATGGATATGTATTTAATTATCTCGCTCAAGATAATAAAATAAATCATATTTATAAATATTGTGGTGTTAGCAAAAGATTAAATGTAGCTGGTTGTTGGAGTTTTTCAGCGAAATGGGGGAAAATAAAATGACGAAAGAAAATAAAACCAAACAAGAAGTTATATTAGAAACAGATATAGGTATAAATCAAAAAGAATTAGCTTATTCTGAGAATTTAGGAATGGATATATCTCAATCACGAATATTCGTGATTGAACCATTAAGAAAAAAAGACAGACAGAAGCTCACTGAAAGCAATTTAAAAGTAATACAAGCAGAGATTAAGAATATAAAAAAGAAATATCCAACAAAGAAAGTAACTTTCTTAGTTCAATTTAAGAAGAATATGAAAAAAACAATTGAACAAATAGATTTAGCTATGAGGTGTGGAATGTTTGATGGAAGTGATGGTGTTTGTTTATATGAGACAAGTCCAGAACAAAATATCAAAAATTTTTCAGAAGAGTTAAGTGAGTTTTTAAAAGTTATAGGGGATATAGAGAAAAATATGGTATTAGAGATAGAAAGTAATGTTGTAAGGGAAAAATTACTTATAGCCCTTAAAAAAGGTATAAAGAACTTTATACTAATTTCTGGTGCTTATAATGATTTATCTTTATGGGCTCAATTAGTAATGAAGATTATAAGAGAAAAAGGAACAGCAATAGTTGTATTAACAAAAAGAATTCATCCAACAACAAAAAAAGCTTATATGGATAAGGCAGTGTCTGTTGGTGCAAGTATTGTAGTTCATGGGATGGAATTTGGTGGTGGAAAAAAGAAGAAAGTTAAACCAAAAGAAATTCTTTTCTTTGATGGTAGGGACGCAGTATATAAGAATAAAGATAAGTTACCAAGTAATTCAATAATTTCAACTAATAAAAAAATTAAGGAATTAATAGAAGACAAGAGTATTAAGAGGCAAAAGAAGTATGAGATAAGCAGAGTTTGTGCATTAGGAGACGGAAAAACTTTTTGTAGAGCTAATATCAGGAAAGTAATCTTTGAAACATAAGATAAATGTTCTCCTCCTCAACTCCTCATTATTTTCAAGATGAGGAGATTTGAGAAGAGTAGCATAAGTTAATTTTTTAATTCTCTTTTTTATTTCTTTTTCTTTTTTTTTGTTTATCTTACCAGCTTTTTTTAATCTATCTAAAAGTATTTCCCCATAAAAAGCTTTATCAACATTCTTACACCAAGTAAAATATTCTTGGCTATCCATTTTTCCATATTCTCAATTTATTAATTAGTTTGTTTATTTCCCCAAGAGAACTAAGAAATTTTTGAATAGGTTTTCCTTTAACTCTCTCACTTTTAACAACTTGAACATAAATACTATCTCCAACGACATTTTTCCTTACATAAACCATTTGTCACTACATCCCCTTATAATATTGTCACTACATAGATAGTGAGAATAAAGAATTTATAAGAGTAGTGTATACAGAAGTATATACTGCGTCACCATAATATTTATAAAGGTGTATATACTATAGTATATATGGAAACAAAGAAAGAACAGAAGAAAGTTGAATTAAGCCCCGAACAAATAAGGACAAACTTTACAAAATTAACAGAGGGAATAAAAGAAATACAAGAAGTTATGAAAATCCTTGATGTTCCTGAAGAAGTTTTAGACAGAGATATAAAACCTTTTGGAAATGCAAGTCATATTATTTTGCCTGAAAAATATAAAGGAAAAAAGGCAAAAGTCATAATTAAAAAATAAAAAATATAGGGTGCGTTAACACCCTACAACTACTAAAATGCGTCAACAAATTAATAGCAATATAACAAAGAATAATCAGCTTAAAAGTTTTTCTAATATAAGAGAACAAAGAGCAAGACAGATTTTAGAAAAAGGCAACCCCGAAATTTTAGAAGACAATACTTATTTAGTTCCATCTCAATATTCAGATAAAAAATACTTGGTTAGTTTTTATGACAGTTTTTCTTGTAACTGCCCAGATTTTCAACATCACTGCAAAGGCAAAGGGTTATACTGCAAACACATTAAGACAATTTTATTATTTAAAAAACTAAAAAATCCATCATTAGAATTAAACAAAGAGATAATAACTTTTGAAGTCCCTAAAAAAAATTTATGTATTTATTGTAATTCAGAAGATTTAATTAAAAGTGGAATGAGAAAAACACAATTAGGAAAAAAGCAAAGATATGAATGTAAGAAATGTAAAAAGAGATTTGTGTTAAGTCCAATACCTAAAATAAAAGGTAATGAAAAATTAGTTTGTCTTGCTATGGATTGTTATTATAAAGGATTATCTTATAGGGATATTTCAGACCAATTTAAACAATTTTATGGATTAAGTATTTCTCACGAAACTGTAAGAAATTGGGTTTTAAGATTTAGTAAAGTGATTGAAAAATACTCTAAAACCTTACATCCAAAAATAAAAGGAAATTGGAATGCAGACGAAACTTTAATTTTAACCAAACGAGGTAAGGACAAGAAAAACCCTAATACTGAATTTGATTATCTTTGGAATGTAATTGAGAATAAAAGTAAATTTCTTTTAGCTTCTGTTAATTCGGGCAGAAGTAGAAATAAAAAAGACGCTCAAAAAGTTATGACAGAAGCATTAAAACAAAATGGGAAAATCCCATTTCAAATAATTACAGACAAAAATCCAAGTTATCAAGATGGAATAAGAAAAACCTTTAGAAATTGGGGAAAAGAAAGAAAAGTAAAGCATACTTCAATTTTAGGCAGAAGAAAAGAAGTTAATAATAATGCAATAGAAAGCCATCACACACAGCAAAAAGAATTTCATAAAATCAAAAGAGGAGTAAAAGAAACTCAAACTTATGCAGATGGTTTTAAAGTGTTTCACAATTTTATAAGAAAAAATGTTAAAGATAAAACTACCCCTGCTGAAAAGTGTGGGATAGGGATTAATAATATTAATAAATGGGAAAATCTACTTTTGAATAGTATAGAAAATGTTCAGAAGAAATCTAATTGTATATAGACTAAGGAAATATCTTAGAAGATTGTATGAAGGTTATCCAAGCCATTTCTTTTATGGTTATGAAAAGATTGATGGTGTAGAAGAGGGGATAAAACATTTATTAGAAGATGGAATAATTAAAGAGCAAGAATTTCAAAGTGGATATGAGGAAGGTAGGACACCAGTGTATAAATTAAGGATGCTTAGCCCTATAATGAGAAAAAGGTATAGATTGACGGCAGAGGGATTAAAATTGGTTGATGCTTGGAATATTGAAAGATTAACTTCTTGGATAATTGGACTGACGATTGTATTATCTATTCTTTCTGTATTAACAATTTATCTCCAATATTTTAAATAAACTCCCGCCATTTGACAAAAGAAGATAATTTAACTAAAACTCCCGAAGATTAGACAATCCCTTTAGGGGAAAAGCTTAAAAAGCTTAAAATTCTTTAAAATTAAGCCAAATGGGGAGAGAGTTCTGATGAATATTGAAAATGGAAATTCAAAGAGAAAAAACATATAAAGCTAATATTGATATGATTGAGTTAGTAAACCAAGATGGAATAAGTATGAGTGTGAGCGCAATACCTGAAAATCTTGAACTTTTGTCATCTCACCCTGATGGAAAATTTGAAGCAATAGATAAATTGTTAACTGGTAGTGATGTACTTTGTGGTCTTAGAGCAGGGGATGAATTGACAGTAACAAAAATTAGATATTCTGGTGGAAGTTATGTTACACACCATTCTCTAAGTTTTGATGAATATGTTGAGATAGGTAGACCGAAAAGGATTTCTGTAAAAAATACCTTAATTTTTACGCCACTTGATTAACTTTAATTTTTTGCAGACTACTTATTCATTTAGTTTTCTAAGAAAAACTTAAATAATCTTTCTATATATTTAATTAAATAAATGTTTAAATATGTGGAGAGGGTTCTAAATGAGAAGATGGCAAATATCATATGTCAAAAAGCAGAAGATTGCCCTGTTTATAGCTGCTGGACAGATCCTACATCAAAAAAACATAAAAGATTAGATGTTATAGGAAAAGATAAACATAAAAGATATTATTGTATTGCTCTAAATCATTTACCTTATGATGTTCCTAAGTCAAGACGAGCAGAAGTTACGCAAGAGGCAAAAAATAATTTAATTAAAAGAGTTCGTACTTCTACTCTTGATTTAACATGTTCTGTCTTAGAACTATTAAATAATTCTATAATTCCAAAAGAAAAACTTAAATAACTTAGAATATATTCAATTAAATAAAAGTTTAAATATGTATGGAGAGCTCTGAATGGAGATGGACAACTATACATTAAGTCAGCTTGCCTGGCCATATCAAGTAGCTGTTAGTTTATATGAATTTGAGGAGAGAGGACAGAGACCAACACCAGAGGATATTCAACGAGATTTAGAAGAGAGACTAAAAGAACCTGTACCTTTAGAACATGTAACAGGACAGTTAGAAGCAGAAGAGGAAGCAAATCAAGTAAAAAAGCATAAAGATAGAACTTATTCTTTGCCTAATGATGTTAAAGAAACTTTGAAGGATTCTATAATGGATATGCAGATTATGACAGATGAAGAATTTAATAGAATAGGTTTGTAAATTATTTCTTAGCAATTTTCCATACTCGGAGAAAAGCTTATAAACTCTAAATTTCTCATATTTTAACCTGATGGGGAGAGAGTTCTGATGAATGTTGAAAATGGAATTTGATAAAACATTAGAAGTAGTATATGAGGAAATCCCTTTTAATCAAATTAGGAGCGTTCATTCTTTTTTAGAAGAGTTACCTATAAGGGTAGAAAATAAAACTTTCGATGTTGATAAAAGGAAGAAAAATATTAAATTAAGAATAGAGGGAAAAATACTTGAAAGCGGAAACATTTGTTTGAGTATGTGGCCAGACAAAACAACTACATCAAGAACACCAAGAATTTCAGTTGCTTATTATGGTCTTGAAAAATTATCTGGAGAAGATTATGAAATAAAATCAGAGTTACTTGTCAAACCCTGCGTTTCAATTACAAGGAAAAAAGATATAACATTTGATATTTACACAATAAATAAAAATATCCAAAACTCTCAAAGCGAAAGAGAGGAGTGAGTGAAGATGGCAAAAGAAATTAAACCAACAGGAAAAGTATTTGTGAATAAGAACTATCATATCGAAGGATTTAATGAACAATTTTTTCAGTTAGAAGTAATAATTGATGAAACAGTTACTAGATTACAAGCAGAAGGAGAGATTCCAGACAAATGTTTTTATGATATAAGACACTCTACAATAAAAAATTTGAATATAATTCCTTTGAATGCAAAACCTAAATCATATCAGATTAAATGTAAATGTAGAAATTCTTGGACAATGGAGGATGTTAATAAAGAATTCGGACCTTTAGAATATAAATAATAAACCTAAAAAGGGAAGGAGAGTTCTGATATGTGAAGATGGGAAAACGAAAACCTTTAGAACAATTTGCAGATGATGTGCACAAGGGAGATGTAATTCTATTAACTGCTTATCATCAAAGAAAAGAGATTGTAGGGTGGTTTCAAGGGTTCCATCCAAAAGATGATCACCATGGTTTTAAAGAAATTGCAAAATTTAACGATACTTCCCCAGACAATTATGACAATTACCATCATTTAAATCTTAAAACAAGAATATTACCTGGTGAAGGAAAAATAACAAGCTACCAAATCTTAAAAAGAGCTAAGAAATAAAATGCTCAACAAAATAAAACAATTAGTTTGGGGTGATGGATGTTGAAGATGGGAAATAAAATGGAAGAAAATAGCCCTAAAGAAGTTGAGAAAGAATCCTTGACTATAACAAGAACAGAAACTGGAGAAGAATTAAGGTCTCTTATAGATTTTGGAGGAGATACAATTACACTAAGTTCTTATTTCAACAAAGCTAAAGATAATGTTCCTTATTTTGTTAAAAAAGTTGAATTAGTTGGAAAAAAACCAACCTCTAGAGGAAAAAGTAGGGGAAGGTTAAAAATGATTTTAACTGAACCAATCGCCCCTCATGAATGCAGATATGGAAAAAGTTATTGTTTTTACACCATTTTACAAAGGCCATATGTAACAAATCTTGATGTAATGCTTGAGATGAGTACTCTAGAAAGAAAGTTTAAAAAAGGGTTTGCAAAGTTTAGAGGGAATAGAATGGCAAATGTTAGATTTTTATATCTCAAACCCTTAGAAAGATAAATCAAATTTAACCCAAAAAGGGAAAGAGAGTTCTGATGTGTGAAGATGGCAAAAGAATACTGTAAAAAATTAATTCCCAATGAATTTTATAGACATTATCCTGACCTTTTTGATAATAAATATTATGTTATTTGTAGGAGTGATGAAAATGGTGTTCTAAGAGATAAAAATGGAGAAGTTCAAACATTAGTGATGTGTAGTCGCATTCTTAATCTTCAAGAAG
>JAUUWR010000109.1 GCA_030588935.1 bacterium
TTTTTTCATATTCTTCTACTTGTTTAATCAATTTATCAATCTTTTTAGGGCCATGAGTTTTTTGACTTTTTATTTTTTTCCAAGTGGTTTCTAAAGAAACTAACAAAGATTTCATACCAGAACCAATAATTGACATTATTGCAGTTGTTCTTGTGGTATTTGTGATCTTTGAAAGTTCATCAATGAACTCAAGCGTATCCACATCAAAATTTAAAGAGATTTTCTTTGTCTTCAGATTCTTTAAGCTTTCTTCTGCCAGATTACCTTTTATTGTTTTATTCATATTATATTTAGAATACAATAGTACTATTTAAATATTTCGTTTTGGAGATAATAGATATTCTAAGGGTAATTCGTGCGCACATCCTACCACAATGTGTAATTCACTAAGATTATTCTTTTTGGCGTATCTTAAGCTTGCTTCTGCCTCATAAATATATCTTCTTATACGCAATGGAAGCTCTCCTCTAGGGTTATCTAATGTTCCTTTTCCTAATTTAGAAAGCAAGGAATTCATTCCAAAAGGTTCGGGAGGATAATTTTTAAAAAGGATTTTTCTAATTTCTTCAAAATCTTCTAGATTATTCATTTTTTGTATCTTTTTCATAAAATCTGTTTGGTTGGTTTTTTTAATGAATTTATTATAAATATAATTTTTTAAATGAGTTAAATATTGAGCAAAGGTTATTTTATTAAATTCAAAATATTCTGTTTCATTAAAAGGTTTAGAACACAATAATCCTTAAATAATAAGAAAATATTTTCATTATATGGAAATGTGGAAGTTAGAAGACAGAATTTCATCTTTTTTTATGTTAATTGGATTAATCTTTATACTTCCTGTGGTTTTTCTAATAAAAACAGCCAGATTTCTTAGAGAGTAGGGGTTTGAGTGATAATGTTCAGTAGAAAAACATATAAACCCTAAAGTAGTAACACTTTTATGGCAAAAAAGCATAATAATAAAGGTAAAAGAGCTAAGTTTAAAAAAATAGTGGCAGGTGCTGCATTAGCTACATTTTTAGTTCCGCAAGTGGCTTATGCGTCTGGTTCTCCACAAAAAGAAGAGGAATCTAAAAAATCCCTATCAATAAAATTAATTGTTGATGGTATGTATGGAGAAAATGGATTGAAAGGAGCTAGTATTGGAATTGGTTACGGGCCTTTTTCTCTTTCGGCTAATTATTCTAAAAGCAATGACAGACTTGTTGAAGAATTAGAAATTCCTTTATCAAATGGTAGACAAGGTGTTGGAACTGTAAAAGATTTAGATTTTAGTTCATTCGGAATTGGTTTAGAAGCTTATGCTAACAAAATTCTCTTTTTAGGAGCTGGAATTAATTTTTGGAATTATACAAATTCTACTGTAGAGGAAATAGTTTCTCCAAATGGAGATGTTCTTAAGTCAAATACAGCTTCAAAACCAGAAAAAAAAACATCAGGAAGACTTTATGGTGGATTAGATATACCTGTTTCAGAAGCTATTGGAATAAGAATTATGGGTGGTTATGACACTAAAAAAGGTGTGTGGGGCGGAATAGGTGGACGTTTCAAACTAAATAAGAAACCATACAAAAAATAAAATGAAATCAAAATTGTTTTTATTTCCCATATTTATTATTCTCTCTGTCTTATTAGCTAGTAATGTTAGTGCTATTGTTGTATATGGTGACTGGGAAAGTGAGGGCCAGAGCATTCAGATAGACCAAGGAGAAAGTGTTAATTTTAATGCTGACTTTTTTAGCATGACTCCTCCAATGACAATAAACATAAAATTGTATGACTCTAGTACTAATTTAATTCATTCTTTTGAAAGCAACAAAGTTGTGAATACTTATAGATATTACAATGTTTATACTATAACAGAAAATATTTATAAAACAGCTGGAAATTTTGAAATTATTTTAACTGGTTCTGATGCATTTCCAGATTCAGATAGCCACACTATTCTTTTAACTGTTGTTTCTGAGCCTAATAATCCTCCTGAAATAACTTCAACTCCGATTACAGAAGTTAATGAGAATGACCTTTATGAATATCAAGTTGTTGCTGTAGATCTTGATAATCACCCGCTGACTTATTCTCTCTCTGTTGCTCCTAGCTGGCTTTCAATCAATTCTGGTTCTGGCTTAATCACAGGAACAGCTCCTGAAGTTGATGAAAACATTGATTTTAGTATTAGTGTTGTTGTTTCAGATGAAATAGATACAGATACTCAATCTTATATTCTTACAGTAATATGGGTTCCAAATCCTTTTCTCTCGCAAACAGTTAATCTTATTGATGATATAAATATTGACTATCATACAAGTTTTTCAGAGTTAGACAGCGCAATATTAGAAGTTTATTATAAAGAGTTTAGTTCAGCCAACTATGAGCTAATTGTAACAAGGGATATCACAACTTCTCCATATAATGAAATTTTTAGTTATGGGACTCATGGAATAACAAAAGGAGATTATCGTTTTGTAATTAAAGACACTGGCTCTGATTTAAGTGAAACGGATTATATTGATATTCCAGATTATGCTCCCATAGTTGGTTCTATTCCTGATGAGGACTTTAATGAAGAAAGTTCAATAGAAATAAATCTTCCTATCCCTACAGACATAAATCCTGAAGACAATCCTGTGGCGTATATAAATGCAATTCCTTTAGATACCAAAACAACTGCAGATATTAATGGAAATGTTTTAACACTTGAAGGAAATAGAGATGAAACAGGAGATTATCAGGTAGAACTTGAATTCGGAGATCCTAACGGAGCAAAAGCAACCACAATTCTCAGTGGCTATATAGATAATCTTATTGATATTTCAGGTGTTTTAGAAGATAATGAAGAAGATATCGGAAGACAAGGAGTAATTAGAGTTTATTACCAAGACCCTAATAATTCCACCAACTATCTTCCGCTGGAAATTGACAGAATATATGAAGGCA
>JAUUWR010000008.1 GCA_030588935.1 bacterium
TCAACCCTCTTTCTATTGAACAATTAAATATTAATAAGGAAGACGGCAATTCCTCACTCTGCCTTAAGGCAGAGGTATCCTTGCCGTGGATGTAATGAAACTAAAAAAAACAAAAAAATCAAAAAGATTAAGAGGCACAACCACTCATGGCTGGGGTGCTCGGAAAAAACACAAGGGAAGCGGGCATAGGGGGGGATTTGGAATGGCTGGAACAGGGAAAAGAGCAGACCATAAAAAAACATTAATTAATAAAAAATATGGAAATAAGTATTTTGGTAAACAAGGGATTACCAGCAAGAGTGTTAAAAAGAAAAAAAATAAGGTAATTAATTTAAGAGATGTTCAGGAGAAGTTTGCTGGAAAAAAAGAGATTGATTTATCTGGATATAAAATTCTTGGGGATGGTGAAATTAAAAGAGCTGTAGTTATTAAGGCTAAAGGTTTTACTAAAAGTGCTAAAGAAAAGATTGAAAAAGCTGGTGGGGAAATTATATCTTCAAACAATACTAAAACTATAATTAAAAAATAAATATCTATAATTTATAAAATATTTATGGTTCGAAATATAAGATTAAGCGAGCAGAAAAGAGCTTAGGCTACTTATCTACACAACTTAAGATTCATAAAGATTTAGATAAATAATATGAACAAAATGGAATTTAAAGACATATTAAAAAACTTGCCAGAAGTAAAAAGTCCTACTGAAAAGAAATTAAGTTTTAATGTTAAGTTGAAATGGACTTTGATAATTTTGGTTTCGTTTTTTGTTATGTCAAATATTGCTCTTTATGGATTAGATGAAAATAATTTAGCAAGGTTTGAATATTTGGCTGTTATTATGGGGACTAATTTTGGTTCTATAATTTCGTTGGGTATTGGGCCAATTGTAATGGCTTCTATTATCCTGCAATTGCTTGTTGGAAGCAAGATTCTGGATATTGACACTTCAACGCAGGAAGGAAAAAGATTTTTTCAGGGATTGCAGAAATTAATGGTTTTATTTTTTATAATTTTTGAAGCATTAATTTATGTTTTAATGAAAGGGCTTTCTCCTCATGCAAGTTTGGGTGGTTTTTACGGGCCATTTATATTAATAGTGCAGTTGTGTTTGGGTGGCTTGGCTATTTTATTTATGGATGAAATCTGCAGTAAATGGGGTTTTGGTTCAGGAGTTGGCTTGTTTATAGCAGCAGGAGTGGGCTGGAGATTATTTACAGCTGCATTTGGATTTTTAGGACCTGAAGGAAATATTCAGGCATCTGGGAAAGTAATAACATTGATTATTAGTTTAATGAATGCTGACTCGCAAGGAGCAATGCTGTCTCTGGCTGCTGTTCTTTCAACAGTGATTTTATTTTTGATTATTGTCTGGGCGCAGTCTTTGAAAATTGAGATTCCCTTAAGCTATGATAGATTAAGAGGATATTCAATGAAATGGCCATTAAAGTTTTTTTATGCAAGTGTTATTCCTGTTATTTTAGTGGCTGCTCTGGTTGCTAATTTGCAGTTGTTTGGGGGGCTGCTGCAAAACTGGCTGGGGCATCCTAGTTTTTTAGGAGAGATTGTTGACGGAAGAGCTGTCTCAGGATTTTTATATTGGGTATCTTCTACAGACATTGTCAGTGCAATAATTACTGGAAGCTGGCAATGGAAATTATTAGGGCAGACTTTTTCCCACATCTTATTTTACATGATAATTGCTGCGGTTTTCTCTGTATTTTGGGTTAAAACTTCTGGGATGGATGCTTCGAACCAAGCTCAGAATATTTTAAAATCAGGACTGCAAATCCCAGGGTTTAGAAAAGATGAAAGAATTTTAGAGTCAATATTAAAAAGATATGTCATGCCTCTAACAATAATGGGTGGGCTGGCAATCGGGTTGCTGGCTTCAGCAGCAAATGTTCTTGGAACCCTGACAGGCGGGACTGCATTATTATTGGGAATTATGATTATATATCAATTTTATGAAAGTATTGCAAAACAACATGCAATGGATATGAACCCTGCCTTGAAGAAAATGATGGGTGATTGATTGCGTTTAATTTAAAAACTTAATTTGATATTAAATATTAATATCTTACGAAAATCTTAAGTTCGAAAGATGAGAAGATTAAGCTTGAGAGATGATATGCTCAAATGTAAACAACTCATCTGCGTAACTCATTATTTGTAAAGACATAAATAAAAGAGGTATTAGATAAAATAATAAAAAATGCCAATCATAGAATTAATCCAAAATAATCCAAGAATTTCTATAATTACATTATCCTTCATAGTAACTATTTTTATAACTATTGTGAATTTTTTTATGGTTGATAGAACAAGAATGAAAGAGATAAAAGAAAAGCAGAAAGCTCTTCGTCAGGAGATTAAAAAATACAAAGATAATCCTCAGAAAATGATGGAGCTTAATAAGCAAATGATGGAAGACATGCCTGAACAATTAAAGCATTCTTTCAAGCCGATGCTTGTTACAATTATTCCATTGATTATTTTATTTAGATGGCTTAGGTCGACGTTTGCAATTACTGCAATTGCTTCTACATGGTTTTGGTGGTATATTGGAGCTTCAATATTATTTAGTATGGTTTTGAGGAAGTTGTTTGGGTTGCAGTAGAGGTCTATAAAATTTAGGAATCGTATGGAAACTACGTTTCCCTAACAAGTCACCCTTCCTTAAGATAACCTAAATTTTTCTTTTTTATTTGGAATGTCTTAAACTTATTTAGCTTTGTTATGAATAGCTTAAGCTTCTCATCTTTAAAGAATAATATTTTTTGAGTTTTTGATAGATTACCCCAAAACCTCTTTCTTTATCTCTTTATAATCTTCATCTTTAGAATTTTTAAATCTTTTAAATCTTAATAAAGAATACAATAAACTTGCAAATAAAATTCCTGCTGAGTTGATTAGAATATCTGAAATTGCAAAGGCTCTTCCTGGAACAAAAAGCTGATGGATTTCATCTGAAATTCCGTATAAGATTGCTATTATTATTGCTATTAAGATTATTTTTTTACTTTTTGGATTTCCTTTTATTAATGAAATTAATAAAAAAGCAGATAAGAAAAGAAATGCGTAAAAATGATAAGCAATAGGTTTCCAGTTAAAACCTGCTGGAGGTCCTGGTTTAAATGTTTGTGAAGAAAGATAAAAAATTGTTATTGCAATTAAGAGCGTAATTACCCAAGAAATTTTATTATGTCTTTCAAACCAAGATATCATTTTATACTTCTTTTATAAAAAATTATGATAAATTTCATTTATATTATTTTATATGTTTTATAATGAATTATGGAATATTATAATTATACTATTTACCTTCGGCAATCTGGAATCCTACAAAATATCACGCTCGAAAGAGGATAGGATAAAGTTTGATAGGTGGGGAGATTAAGCTCTAAATGAACTCCTCTGCATAACCCAATGATTTATTAAATATAGATAAAATAAAATATCAGGAAAATTGATCAGAAATACTTAAAAACCCTATTATTTAGGTTTTATATGGAACAACAACAATTAATTCAATTACAAATAATAGAACAAGAAGCTAATCAACTTGAACAGCAATTACAGTTAATTGAACAAAATCTTGTTGAAATTCAGCAATTGAAAGTTGGTTTAGATGAGTTAGACAAAAGTAAGGAAAAAGAAATTTTTGCAAATATTGGAAAAGGAATTTATATTCCTGCAGAGATTAAAAGCAAAGAGTTAACTGTTGAAATTGGAAAGGGAAATTTTGTTAAAAAATCCATTCCAGAAACCATGAAAACAATTATTGAGCAGATAGGGAAATTAGATTCTGCAAAGCAGCAGATTATGGAAAAGATTGAGGAATTGCAGATGCAGATGAATGGGTTGATTAGTGTTTCTGAAAAATAGATATATTAGCTCGCTTCGCTCACCTATTTTATGATACTCAAACTAATAATGCCAAAGATATTTATGGCTCGAGGAAGAACTTAAGCTACTCTTAACCCCTTAGAAATTAAAAATTTCTAGGACTTCAACTCTAACGAGTATGAAGTTTCCAAAAAGGCTTGACCCAAAGGATAACTTGAGATTTATAGAAATATAGAAAAAATAATATAAGTAAAAATAATTATCAGGATTTCTTTTTAACCTTTCTCAAAAATTCTTTATAACTCAAATTTCCTAATTCTGAGATTAGACTTGTTATGAATTTTCTTTTTACAAACTCAAAAGCAGGATTTTTGATTTTGATGTTTTTAGGTGCTTGTTTCCAAACTTCTTCAAAATCTCTTTTTTCAAGTTTTGTTCGTTTTGACGAATATTTTAAAGAATCTGCGAGGATGAGAAGAGGTATTTTATTTGATTTTGCAATTTGCGCAATTACTCCGCTTCCTGTTTTATTTATTACTCCTTTTTTTAAAATTGCATCTGCTCCAAGCAGGACAAGGTCTGGTTCTCTTGTTCCTTGTTCTTTTGATAAGGCAATACCTAATGCAGAATCTACAAACATAGTGACTTTAATTCCTGCTTTTTTTAATTCTTTAGCTGTTTTTCTTCCTTGATAAAGAGGGCGGGTTTCTGTATTATAGACTTCAAATTTTTTGTGCTTGTTTTTTGCGTAAATTAAAGCTTGGACAACTGTTGAAGAATGGCAGTGTGTAAAAATAACTGAATTATTTTTTATTAGTTTAAATGTTTGTTTGTTTATTATCTCCTGATTTTGTTTTAGTTTTTTTATTAATTGTAGATAAGTTAGTTTATCTGCTTTTTTGAGAATGTTTTCAAGCATTGGCTCTGTTGGTCTTAGAGAAAGAAGTTTTTGTTTTGATTTTTCTGTTGGAACTAATTTATAGGCTTCAAAACCTGCTATTGCTATGTTTCTTGCTCCTTGAATTTTAATAGATTTAATGTCCTTACAGATTTTGTTGAATTTGTTTTTGTTTGACACCATCTTTTTTATCATTAATAGTTGATAGTATAAAAGAGTTTCTCTAATTTTGGATACTATAAAATTATATTATTTCTATTTTTTCAACAAATACAATCCAAGCCATAATAAAAACAATAACAAAAAAGATAATAGAAATAATAAAAGAAATTTTTATGTTTGTAAATTTTAAAATAGAAAATATTAGGGGGATTATTGAAACTACAAGAAAAGTAAAAAATTTCCAAAGATTTTCTTTTTTTATCTTATAAATTCTATGTTTTGAATGAAATATTTTTATATCTTCCATTTTTAAATTAAAATAATGTCCATATTATATTCTTTTTTTAAAAATTTTGATTTGTTTTTCATTACTTCATCTTGCTCTTCTGAATGTGGAAGGATTATATGATACTTTTTCTTACCTTTAATTTGCTCATTATTCATTCTGCTTATAATAATCTCACCAATAGCAAAACATAAGGTTGAATTTTGTGAAGTTCTTTTAACCTCAAAAATATGATAAGTATTTCCTTTTTTTGCAATAATGTCTCCCCAAAAATCTTTTCTTTTTTCAAAAAAATGAAAGGGAATAATCCTAAGTCCTCTCTTTTTAAGATAAGGGATAACTTTTGAATTAATATAATCTATTTCTAATTGTCCTAATTGGTATTTTGGATTTAACCTTGAATAAACAAAATGAATACTTTTTCCTGTTATCTTTGAAATCTCAAATAATTTTTTTCCTTTTTCTCTAAGTTGTATAATCTGTTTTTCTATATCCATTCTATCCCCCACTCAAAACCTCGCCTTATCAGTCTTTTTTAATTCTTCTAAATGTTTTTTTCCTTCTTTTGTAAGTTCAAACTTAGCTTGAACATATCCTTTATTTAATAAATCTTTTAAAAGGATTCTCCAAACCCCTCTTATACTAATATTAGTAATATAACTAACTGCTTCTGGGGTGGATTTTTTATTTAATTCTTCAACAACTTCTAAAACTTCTTTTTTTACTTTTTTTCCTATTTCAACAAAATTTTTCCCTGTAGCACCTTCTCTTGAAACCATAACTTTCTGCCCTCTTGTCTTTTTCTTCTTCTTTGTTTTCAACCATCTTGCTTTTTCTAGTTTCCTAACATGTGGTAATAAATTCTTATATGCAATTCCAACCTCTTTAGCTAAATCGGTTAAAGAGTAATTTCTAATTAACAATATTCTTAAGATTTTCAAATCTATTTCATTAGTCATTATTTCTTTAGTCTGCTTACCTATTTCCATTTTATTACTTTAATAGGAAATAGGTATTTAAATACTTTTCGGTTGGTAGAGTAATAAAATACTTTTTACTAACTCTTGAAAAACTAATGATGATTAGGCGTTTGAGTGTTCTTGATTATAAGAATATATTTAAAAGTATCTTATTCTATTACATAATAAGAAAAGGTGTAAAGATGTTAGAAATGCTTGTTAATCCGAAGAAAGCTGAAAAAAGGCCATGGGAAATGTTTTTTGTGGGGGCGTTTTATGCAACAGTTTCTCTGTTGTTGGTCAAATGGATTTTTTCAAGCGACCCTGTTTTATCAAAATATATCGGAATACTTGTTGTAACTTTTTGTGTTATGTTTTCTATTCCTTTTATGTATTATGCTTTTAAAAATGAAGAAGAAAAAGATTTACGAATAAAAGGATTTAAAAGACTTTTAATAGAACATAATAAGATTCTCCTTGCATTTATGTTTTTGTTTTTTGGATTTATTGTTGCTTTTTCATTTTGGTATATTGTTTTTCCTACTGGAAATCAAAGTTTTAGAGCTCAGATTGAAACCTATTGTATGATAAACAAGCCAGCTCATTTTGATGAGTGCATTAGCGAATATGGGGTAAAGCAGGTCTCAAAAACAACTGCATTTTTGACAGCAAAAGACAAAATAGTTAATATTTTTGCAAATAATATTTATGTCTTGATTTTTACCTTGGTTTTTTCATTAATTTTTGGTGCAGGGGCGATATTTATTTTAGCCTGGAATGCCAGTGTAATAAGTTCTGCAATTGGAATTTTTTCTAAATCTAATTTACTTAATTTGCCGTTAGGGGTAGCAAGATATATGATACATGGTATTCCTGAAATTGGGGCTTATTTTACAGGAGCTTTAGCAGGAGGAATTATTAGTATTGCTGTAATCAAACATGATATTCATTCAGAAAAATTTTGGGTGATTTTGCAGGATTCGTTGAATTTGGTGATAGTTTCTGTTGTTCTATTATTTGTTGCAGCGTTAATTGAGGTTTTTATTACGCCGGCTATATTTTAATAGTTATAGTTTTATTTTAATATTTTAAATTATAAGTAAATTTAAAAAGAGTCTTATTTTATTATTTTTAGGTAAAAAAATGGTAAAATGGGTATGTAGTGGATGTAATTTTAGATTAGAGTCAGAAAATCCAAAAGAATGCCCTTATTGTGGCAGAGATTCTCTTGAAAAAGAACCTTCTGCTGAAGAATTATTAGATGAGGTTAAGAGATTGTTGGAGGACTAATATAAGATTAAAAATGGATGAAGAAAGAGAAAAGACGGAAGAAAATAATCTTGAAGGTAATATTAAGAAAACTGAGAATGGGGAAGGTCAAATAGAAAGCAGAGTTGAAGAGAATAGAATAGAAGACAGCAAGATTGAAGGTAGCGAGATAAAGGATAGTAAAATAGAAGATAGCAAGATTATAGACAGCAATATAGAAGACAGTAAAATAAAAGAAAGCGAGATAATTGAAAAAGAAATAAAGCATGTTCATATAGATGAAGGCAGATTAATTGAAGAAAGAAAAGAAAAAATTCTGAATTTTTTTAAAAACAAACAGATTTGGGTTTTAGGTGTTTTAATTATTGCTGTAATTTTAGGGGTTTATATTAGAAGTATGCCTATGCATGACCATGGCGGGAACCCGGGTTTGTGGGATATTACAACAAATACTTGGACATTAGGTCCTGATTTAGACCCCTGGATATTTACAAGATATGCTAAAATAATTGTTGAAGAAGGAAGCTTGCCAAAAATGGATGTGATGCGGAATGTTCCTTTAGGGTTTAATACTGGTTGGGAAACTAATTTATTACCTTACATGATTGCAGGAACTTATTATTTTCTTAATATATTTGGAGAATCAAGTGTAATATATGCAGCAACTATTTTTCCAGTTATTATGTTTGCTTTAACTATTATTGTATTCTTTTTATTTGTAAGAGAGATTTTTGTTAGAAAATCTAAAAAAAGTATGACCAAAGCTAATATTATTGCATTGATTTCAAGTTTTTTCATGATAGTTATTCCTGCATTTTTACCAAGAACAATTGCAGGAATCCCAGAAAAAGAGTCTGCTGCTTTCTTTTTCATGTTTCTTGCTTTTTATTTATTTTTGAAGGCATGGAAGTCCAACACTCTAAAAAAAGCTGTAATTTTTGGGGTTTTAGCAGGTATTTCTACTGCATTAATGGGACTGATTTCTGGATTAGTTGTTTATATTTTTGTTACAGTTGCAATTGCGAGTTTGATAGCATTTATTTTAAATAAGGCTCATAAAAAAGAATTTATTATATATTTACTATGGTTATTTTTTTCATTTACATTGATATTATTATTTTCAAACAGATTTAGCTTAAAAGGATTAATTAGTTCCTCAGATACTGGTTTGGCTTTTTTAGTTTTTTTTATTTTTTTAATACATTTTATTATTTGGAATACAAAATTATCTCAAATAAAATTTTTCAAAGAAACTAAAATACCTAAAAATCTTGTTTCTTTAAGTCTTGGAATTATTTTAGCAATAATATTAGTTTCTGTATTTTTTGGTCCAGGTTTTATTATTGAAAAAATAAAAGCAATAAATCAGGCGATTTTTACACCTACTACGGGAAGATGGAATATAACTGTTGCAGAAAATAGACAACCTTATTTTACAGAATGGGGAGCAAGTTTTGGGCCTTTTTTAAAAAATATCCCTATTTTGTTCTGGTTATTTTTTATTGGTTCTGTTGTTTTATTTAAAAAAATGCTAAATAAAATAAAAAAGAAAGATTCTTGGATTTTAACAGGACTTTATATTTTATTCTTTTTTGGTTTAGTTTTTTCAAGATATTCTTCTTCAAGCATGTTTAATGGAGTAAATTTTATCAGCAAGGCATTTTATGGCATTTCTGTTTTATTATTTATAGGAGTTTTTATTTATTATTATACTAAATATTCTAAAGAAAGAAATAGAGAATTTGAAAAAATAAATTATGGATTCTTTCTTTTATTTGCATTATTCTTTTTATGTTTATTTACTGCAAGGGGGGCAGTTAGATTAATTATGGTGCTAGCCCCTATTGCCCCTATTTTTGTTGGATATTTAATTGTGGAATGTATTGAAAAATTTAGAGAGGTAAAAGATGAAACATGGAAAATTATTTTTGGAGTTGTTGTGATTGTAATTCTATTAGCTAGTATTTTTACTTTTTGGACTTTTTATAAAACCACAAAAGCTCAGGCATATAATTTTGTTCCTTCTCCTTATAATCAACAATGGCAGAAAGCAATGCAGTGGGTAAGAGAAAATACAGATGAGCCTGTAATAACTGAAGAAAGATATGAAGGTCCTGTTTTTGGGCATTGGTGGGATTATGGTTATTGGGTATTAAGTATTGGGAATAGGGCAACTATTTTAGATGGGGCGAATGCTAGAGGTTTTTGGAATTATTGGATGGGGAGATTTGTTTTAACAGGAGATAATCAAAAAGATGCTTTAGAATTTTTATATGCACATAATGCGACACATTTTTTAATAGATTCGAGTGATATTGGAAAATATGGTGCATTTTCAAGCATTGGAAGTAATGAAGATTATGATAGATATTCTTGGATTGGAACTTTTGTTTTAGATGAAAAACAAACTCAAGAAACAAAAAACCAAACTATTTTTATTTATAGTGGGGGGGTTGCATTAGATGAGGATTTAATAATTAATGAAAGTGGAAAACAGGTTTTGCTTCCAAATCAAGGAGCAGGAATAGGTGCTATAGTGCTACCAACAGAAAAAGAAGAAAATATTGTTGATACTTTTGCACAACCATATATTCTCGCAGTTTATCAAGGCAGACAATATAAAATTAATTTAAGATATTTATCTGTTTATGGAAAATTTTTTGATTTTGGTTCTGGGATTAAGGCTTGTGCTTATATTTTTCCAAACATAATTCAGCAGGGACAAGGAATCAATTCAAACCCAATAGGGGCTGCTATGCTCATATCTCCAAGATTAATGAGGGGAATGTTCTCTCAAGTATATCTCCTTAACGACCCTCTTAATAATTTTCCTAATTTTAAATTAGTGTATACTGAACCAAACCTTATGATAAATAGTTTAAGAGGCCAGGGAATAGACCTGCCTGAATTTGTTTATTATCAGGGGATTCAAGGACCAATAAAAATATGGGAAATTGAGTATACAGGGGATGAAGAAATTGTGGAAAAATATTTGGATACAGATGCTTCTAAATATATAAACTGGAGTTTGTGAAAAGGGCTTATAAGAAGATAATTAAATTTATGAAAAGATCAAAGAGATTGAGAAATAAAAAGAATAAAATTGCTTGACTTAACAGAACACTAATAAGCAATATTTAAAGCAAAAAATCTATAAAAGATATGTAAATTTTAAAAACCTTAAATTTTTAGGTAATTATGGAAATCGCGTTATTCCTAACCCTATTAATTAGTTTTATCTTAACAGCTTTAATTTTGCCAAAATGGATTAAAAAATGCTGTAAGATTGGACTTTTATGGGAGGATATGAATAAATACGGTCATCCAAAAAAAGCTGCTTCTTCTGGCGGGATTATTGTTATTATGGCCTTTACATTAGGGGTTTTATCTTATGTTGCTATAAAAACTTTTATTATTAAAGGTGACAATATAGCCCTTGAAATTTTTGCTTTGTTAGGTGTTATTTTGATTCTAGCAATTATTGGCCTAACTGATGATTTATTAGGATGGCAACATGGAGGCTTGTCAGTAAAATTAAGATTATTTTTAATTCTTGCAGCATCAATTCCTTTAGTTGTAATAAATGCTGGGGATCATAAAATAGCCCTCCCTTTTTTAGGAGTCACGAATTTAGGAATTTTATATCCTCTTGTTTTAATTCCATTGGGAATTATGGGAGCAACAACCACTTATAATTTTTTAGCAGGTTTTAATGGATTGGAAGCAGGACAAGGAATTATAATCTTATCTTTCCTTTCCTTTATTGCTTATGTAACAGGTTCTTCATGGTTAGCATTAATTGGATTATGCATGGTTGCTTCATTATTAGTTTTTTATTATTATAATAAATTTCCTGCAAAAATTTTTCCAGGAGATATTTTAACTTACTCTATTGGGGCCTTAATAGCAAGTATGGCAATTTTAGGGAATTTTGAAAAAATAGCAATATTTATATTCATCCCTTATATTATAGAAACCATGTTAAAATTAAGAGGGAGATTAAAAAAACAATCATTTGCTTTACCTCAAAAAGATTGGAGTTTAGAAATGCCTTATAAAAAAATCTATGGTTTGACTCATTTATCTCTTTTTATTTTGAAGAAATTTAAGAAAAAAGTTTATGAAAAAGATGTTGTTTATTTAATTTTTATTTTTCAGATAATTATTTGTTTTTTAGCTTTGATTATTTTTAGGGAGGGCATATTCCAATGAATCATTTTAAGAAATTTGTAATATTTTGTTTTGTTGGCTTTGGAGCATTTTTAATTTCCTGGATTTTTTTTAATATTATTTATAAAATTAGTTCCCGGTTTGTTTTTTCAATGATAATTTCTGCAATTATTTCAATGATATTTAATTTTAATGTCAATAGAAACCTTACTTTTTCTGCAAGAGGGCACTCGATTAAAAAACAGGTTATCCGCTGGCTTATTGTTTATGTGGTTTCCATTTCAATAAATATCTCAGTGGCAAAATTAGTTTTATTAGCTTTAGGGGAAAGTTTACTAAATGTTAATATCGCCTTCCTCGCAGGGGTGGCTGTGGGAATTCCAATCGGTTTCCTTGGTTCTTTATTGTGGGCTTTTAAGAAGGATTAAATTTGAATATTTGTAATACTATATAATTTTTATCAAAAATGACATCCAATAACTAAAGGTGGTGTTTTGAGTTAAGTAATAAATATGAGATAAAAATTCAGAGTATGAAACAGGTTTTCCTTAGCAAGGGCAACTAACGTTTCCCCATAAGTAAAAATAATTTAACAAATTATTATAATAAAAAAATTGCTTTAGGGGATATGGTTTTAAACTGAAGATATATAGAAATACTAGACAAGAATTATAATGTCTTTTTTATTGAAATAAAATTAAAATCAAAAATTTATGGATTTTTTTATTATATATTTTGTCCTTAGTAAAATTTAAAAACAAACCTTAATTTAAGTAAAAGATGGTAAAACCTATGATTGAGGAAAACCACATGGAGAGAGACCATATGGAGAAATTATATTCTTCTAAAAATCTTTTAATTAAATATATTCATATGGGGAGATTAAAAAAAATTATGAGTTTAATTCCCAAAAGGAAAAATATAAAAATTTTAGATGCTGGATGTGGAGAAGGGCAATTATTATCTATGATATCAAAAAAATTTGGTTCACTTAATCTAAAACTTTATGGCACAGACATTACCACTATTTCATTAAAAAGTGCTAAAAAAAGAATTAAAAATACTAAATTTTCCTTACAGGATTTAAGAAACTTAGATTATAAAGATGAGTTTTTTGATATAATTATATGTACAGAAGTAATTGAGCATATACCAGAATATAAAAAAGTTTTAAAAGAATTAAAAAGAGTTCTTAAAAAAGTAGGCACATTGATAATTAGCTTTCCAAACGAGTTTTTATGGACTATTAGTAGATTTTTTTTAAGAAGAAAACCTATTAGAGAGCCTGGCCATGTTAATTCTTTTTCTCCAAAAAAGATTATTAAAGAAGTTAACCTCAAAGTTAAAAAAAGAATAAATATTCCTTTTGAACTTCCGTCTTTTTTAGCTTTAACAAGAATAATTGTTTTTATGAAATAAGTTTAAGAAAGTCACTAAATGTAAAAAATTCATAATTTTTTTTCTTGCACCAGATAATATAATTTTCCAAATGTTTTAATAATTTATCACTATGTTTTCTTTTAATATAGATAGGAAGTTTGATTTGTGAAAGATCTGCAAATTCCCAAGGATGAAGAACAAGCATTGTATAATTTGATGAAAAGAGGTTTATTTTTGTAAATATTTTTGAATAAATTAATGGAGAATTTTTGAATGCTAACCAAAAAATTGGGAGTCTAATAAATGGAAGAGTTGAAAGGGGAATTTCAGTTATATCTCCAATTTTATGAGGTTTTCTTTTTTTAAATAAATTCAGATACTTTCCAGGGACATATGTTGGGTGTATTGATGAATCATATGAAAAACCAAAATTTGAAAGTTCAGATATATTTTTAATTCTAAATCTTGGAGCCCTAAAACCTTCTATCTTTGATTTTGTAATTTTTTCTAATTCTTGTTTTGCTTTTTTTAATTTAAACATATCCTCATAATAATCATCTGAATGATAATAACCATGGCAAGCTATTTCATGCTTACCTTTAACTAAATTTTTTATTAAATTAGGGTATCTCCTTGCAAAATTAGTTGTTGTAAAAAAAGTTGCTTTTACTTCATGCTTTGATAATAAATCTAAAACAAAAATAAGTCCTTGTTTAGAAACTTCAAATTCATTTTCTTCATTTATTTCTTTTCCAAACTCTCTAGGCAAATCAAATTCTTCTAAATCAAAACTAAGCAAAATTATTTTATCCATATTTGCCCCTTATATCATTTAATTTTATTATTAATAAATCTAAAAAACATCTTATTGAATCTTTTAGCACATTTACCTTAGAGATTCTTGATTGATGATTCTTTAAAACAACTACTCTTTCTTCTTTGATAGCATAACCTCTTTTTCGTGCAATATATAAAATTTCAGGGTCAAAATAAAATCCTTTTATTGTTATTTTAGAAAAAAGGTCTTTAGCAACATTTTTTTTAAAAGCCTTTAACCCGCACTGAGTATCTCTAATGTTATATCTGAGTAAAGCATTTGAAACCATACTGGAACCTCTTCCGACAATCCTTCTTAAAATTTTTATACTTTCATGATTATCTGTATGAAGTGACCTTGAACCTATAGTAACATCAAAAAATTTTAATTGAGATAAAATACTTTTCAAATTATCAAAAGAATATGCTAGATCAGCGTCTGTAAAACAAATATAATCCCCAAAGGCTTCTTTTACTCACCTTTTTATTGAAAAACCTTTTCCTTTATTTTTTTTACAAGAAATGATTTTAAAAAATTTTGGTTTAAAATCTTCTATAATCTCTAAAGTATTATCAGTTGAACCGTCGTTAATAATCAAAATTTCCAAATCATCTTTTTCTTTTTTAACAAATGCGTGAAGTTTTTCTAAAGTACTTTTTATTATTTTTTCTTCATTATACACTGGAATTATTAATGATATTTTCATTTTGTATCTCATAAATTACCACCATTGCTTGTTGGGGATTATCTCTAAATGGAATAGCATGTACTGGAATAAACAAATCTGGATATTTTTCTGGCCATGTAAATACCCAAGAAGGTGGAGAGTCATAAGGAGATAAAACAAAATACTTTCCATTTTCTTCTTTAATTTTTTTCATTAAATCCTCCTCCTTATTTGTGAAGTACATTACTTTCCTTTGTGAATGATATGTTAATTGAGGATGTGATGCACAAAAAACTATATCAGAAGGTGCTGAATTTTGTTTTAACCATTCTCCTGCAATAGCTATTTCACCAAATGAAGTTAGACCATTATCCACTATTTTCTGAGCCTTTGATATTTGAAAGCCTCCCGCTATTAAGATTAAAATTAATGAAATTATAAAAATAAATTTTTTATTAATAGATTTTGAACAAATATTGCTAAGAGTTACAAAGCCTAATGCTAATATTATGCCAAAAGCAGGAAATAAAGGAAAAAGGAAAGTTTCCCAATAAGGTGCTGCTCTTAAAGAGTGTATTATACTAAAAAACCCCAAAACAAATAAAAACCAAAGAAAAACAAATATTTTGCTTTTTTGAATTTTGTTTGCTCTTCCCTTGATTATTAAATCAAAAAAAATAAATAATTCAAATATAGCAAATAATCCAAAAATAAAAAATAAAATCCACCACCAACCAAATAAATGTGGGAAATTTTTGATATAAATAAAAGGAGACTTGAATGTATGTTGTTGCGCAAAACTTGCTACTTGACTCAATCTAGGATGGATTATCCCTGTTTTAACTTTAGAAATTATAAAATATATAATTAAAGGAATCGCACCAATTATACTTGAAATCCAAAGAGCCTTATCTTTAATAAATTTAAATTTATCTGTAACTAATAAAAAACCAAAGATTATTGGAACAACTAAAAAAACAGTCCAATAAGCCATAAATCCAAAAGAGAATAAGAGTATTGAATAAATTATGTATTTTGTTCCTTGTTTTTTAACGTATCCTTTATAGAAAAATAATATTATAAGTGTCATAAATAATGGTGCCCAAATATAAGTTAACAGTCTTCCAGTATAGAAAAGTAATAAACTATTGCATGCTATAAAAAAGGATGCTATTAATCCTATTTTTTTATTAAAAAGTTCCTTACCACAAAAATATGTAGCAATGACTAAACCAAAAGAAATTACTAACTGTAATAATCTCCATAAAAACTCTCTTGGATATATTCTATAAAAAAGGCTCCAAATAAATGGGGCTACAAGTTCTCTTATAGGATCTAATGCGCTTGGAGCTCCAATAGCCCAGTGTAAAGCTCCTGAAGCATATTCCCCTTCATCCCACCATAAAGGCTGATTAAGAGTTTTTATAAAAACAATTAATCTTATAATAAATGCTAAAATAAGTATTGCTGTGAAAAGAGCATTATATGGATTCTTCAGCCATTTTCTTATTTTTTCTTTTCTTTTTTCTAAAACATCTTCTGGTTTTTCTAGGTCTTTTAAGATATCTTCGGCGTCCATAGTGTTGTTGAGATAATGAAGTTTTTATTTGTTTTGTTGTTTATTTTCTAATACATTTAAAATTTCTTCAACAGATATGCTGTCTGCCAGCTCGTCAACATATTTATTAATAAAAAAATATTTTTCCAATAATGGAGAATTTACTTTGTTTAAAGTATCATAATCTTCAACTTCCCAAGGGGGAGTTGCAAAGAATAAAGCAATTGTTTTTCTGTTTAATGCTGATGCAAGATGCAGGACCATAGTGTCTCCGCAAATAATTGTATCGCATAAATTAACAACTGCTGCAAATTCACCCAAGGTATTATTTGGATTGTTTCCAATCAAAGATATTCCTTCTTGTTTCAGTTCATTAATTAATTGTTCTTGTTTTTTTATTTCATTTGGTCCTGCTAAAATTATTATTTTATTTTCTTGTAATTTTCTTATTAAATGTTTTATTTTTTCATTATTCCAAAATTTGGATGGCCATCTTGAAGCAGAACCAATATTTATACCAATTATTTTATTTTGGTTAGGGAGATTATTTTTTAATTTAAATTGATTTGAAAATTCAATATGTTTTTTAGTTAAATTAAAGATAGGTTTTTCTTTATTATAATAAAAGTCTAAATTACAAGCATTGGCAATAAGTTCTTGATAGGTTTTTCTGTTTTTTATTTTTATATGATTAAGAAAAGCTGTTTCTAAATATGATTCTGCTGATTTATTAAAACAAGAGGTTGTTCTATTATCAAAAAAATAGCCAAATTTTTCATTTGCTTTCACTAAATTAGCAAGCAGAGTTGAAGGAGTGTCTATTTCTAGAGCAAATAAAATATCAAAATTTTCCTGTTGAATTCTTAAAACATTTTCAAGATTATGTGGGAAAACTTTATCTATTAAAGGATTATTTTTGAGTAAATCAACTGATTCTGGATTTGTCATCCAGTAAATTAAGATATTAGGACCATATTTCTTTTTTAAGGCAGGAAGAATACAGGTTGTTCTTAGGACATCACCTATTGCTCCAAGTTTTATAATTAAAATTTTTTTTGAATATTCTTGTGCAAATTTACATTCTTCGCAGGATTGATAATTTTCAGTAGATAAAGTATCGCAAGCATATTTCTCATTAAAAAACCTGCATTTTTTGTTCCATTTTATCATTTTATAATTTTTCTAATTCTACTTTTAATTTTTCAATTGATTCTATAATGTGAACTTTTCCAGCAATTATTACACTGATTTCTCCAATAGAATCTTTAACTTTTCTATCTGTTTTTAATCCAATTACTTTTTTTCCTAAAGCTTGTGCATAACCCATCTCCCAAGCAGTTCCTGCCCCAATACAAATTCCGTTTAAAACTCCAACCATAACTTCACATTTTTTTATCTCTTCAAAATCTTTTTCAGATATTTCTTTAATTTTTCTTTTATTTTCCCCATATAACCCACAATCTTTATGAGGCAAAAAAGTTTCAAAACCTAAATCTTTACAGATTTTATCTATCTGCTCTAAAAAATCCCTATTTTTCTTCTCACATAAAGGTCCTGCAATATAAATCTTCACCATAATTTTAAATAATTTATCTATTCTTAAAGATTGTTAAGGTTTGATATATGATAAAAGATTTATTGTTTGTAATCTTATTAATCCAAACTTCTAGTACTCTTTGTTTCTTGTTTTCTCCACCCATCTTCATATCTTTGTTTTTTAAACTTCATCTCATAAAAAGCTCTT
>JAUUWR010000045.1 GCA_030588935.1 bacterium
ATTTTTATAATTATCCTTTATTTTTTTGCGAAGTGGCTTCGCCACTTACCACAACCACCCTGCCGTAGGAGTAGGAGTCAGCCAAGTCGTACCAGAAGGAGTTCAAGTCCAAGTTCCTGTACAGGCACAACCTAGAAAGGCCAGACTCTTTCGTGTAAAGAGTTCTGTTTCCTCTTCCTAATTTTTTAGGCAATCCTGTTTTTTCATCAATATCTTCAGATGAAAAATTTCCAGTGTTTTCATTCAAGATTGGAGCATAAATAATCTCAGAATCATCTCTTAATTTAAAAGATAAACCACCTTCTAAACTAAAATCTTCTTGCAATTCTAATTCATTTAAAGGAATCATATAAGGTTTTTTAATTTTAGAGTTTATTAAACTAACTTGATCTGCTAAATGTTTTGCTAAGTAGGGATTTGGATTATCTCTGCTCCTTAAAACTAAAGCTGTATCTTCATAAAACCCTTTTAACTGCATTTCTCCTGTTCTTAATATTTTCTCTAAATCTGCTTGTGTTGCTGTTCTAATCTTTAAACCATTTTCTCTTAATACCTGATTAACTGCAATAACATAAAAAGGATTTGAGCCTTCAACAAGACCTGTTTTTTCATTATAGTTAATCTTACTTATAGAATTAAATTTTCCATATTTTCCCTGAACTTCTGCATTAACTTCTTTTCCAAAACCTCCTTCTAAAAAACCGGGGATTAAAACTGTTTTTTTATCAGTTCTTGGAATGAATTTGTATTCTTTTATTGGCATTTTATTCTCCTCTTAAAACAGTTTGTGCCTTAAGATATCTATCTTTAGTTTCTGTTATTTGTCTGTCCCTTTCTTGTTTAAGTTTATTAGTATACTCGTTTAAAATTTTTTGCGAAGTGGCTTCGCCACTTACCACAACCACCCTGCCGTTGGAGTCGGAGTAAGCCAAGTAGTTCCAGTCGGAGTACAAGTCCAAGTCCCTGCTCAGGAGCAACCTAGAAAGGCCAGACTCTTTCGTGTAAAGAGTTCTATTCCCTTCCTTATCAAAAACAGGTATTCCCCTCTCATCTAATTTAAAAAATTTAGTTTGATTATTTACATGACTCAACTCTGGTGTTTCAAAAAAATTAGATTTATCTGTCAATTTAAAACTTAATCCATATGCAGAATCATCATCTTCCACAATTGTTAATCCATTTATAACAATAGGGTGATTAAATTTCCTTTTTTTAATTAACTTAGCAAGAGATTTAGCTAAATAATCATTTGGTTGATAAGAATCTCCTGCACTTCTTAAAACTACAGAAGGAGCATCTTCATAATGTCCTCTTAAAAAACTATCATTTTCATCTACTATTAAATCTAATTCTGGTAGAGTTGCTGTTCTGATTCCTATCTGATTTAAAAAAAGAACTTTAAATAAATTTGAACCATTTCTAGAGATATTTAATGTTTTCCTTGCTTTCTCAGATTTAAATTGTTTGCATTTTTCTTCATAAACTTGCTGTTCTTGTTCTAATAAATGCCTTGCTCCCAAAGAATATTTCTCAACTGCTTCCCTTATTTTTCTTGGGATTAATTTTATCTCTTCCATAGTTTCCATCTTAACATATCAGAACTCTTTCCCCATTCAGGCAATTTTATTATGATTTTATGGTTTTTAAAACTTTCTAATAAAGTTTCTTCCCAATCGCCACCCCAATACTCTTATCAGCTCCGCCATAATATAAAAAATATTCTCCGTCTTTCTCAATCAAACCCTCAGCAAAAACAACATAATTAACTTTTCCATAATTTTCCCAAGGTTGTGTGGCAGACAAACGAGGTTTATCAGTCCTTGCAATTAATTTCTCAGGATTATTCTTGCTGAACATTGCATAGCCAGAATTATATTCTTCCCAATTAGAACTATTATATATCATAAAAATTCCTTTTTTAGTCACAACAGGACAAGGCCCAATCTCAACTAACTGCAAATCAAATTTATCAATCCTCGGACTTAAAACCGGCTCCTCAGAAACATCCCATTTTTTCAAATCCCTTGAAGTGGCAACATAAATATTTGTATCTCCAAAATACATAACAAACTTGTTGTCAATTTTTTTAGGAACCAAAGCTCCAGACTTAACATTTTTCATAAGAATTCCTTTTTTCTTCCAATGCAGCAAATCTTTAGATTCTGCCAAAGCAATATAGATTTTCTTTCCAGAATATGCAACATAAGTCATGTAATATTTCCCATCAATCTCGCAGATTCTCGGGTCCTCGCACCCCCTTTTTTCATATCTTCTTTCAGGAACAATTATAGGTTCTCCATATTTCTTAAACCTCAATCCGTCTCTACTTACTGCCAAACCAATTCTAGAAATATACTCGCTGTAATAATGCTGCTCAGCCCTGTAAAAAAGATAAATTTTTCCATCCTTCATAATCGTAGTTCCATTATAAACTGCAGCACTTTCAAACTTAGTTTTTCTAGAAGGATTTAAAATAGGATTTCCCTTATATTTCTCTAATTTTCCAATTGGCCACCTCATTTTTTATTTCCTCTTTTTTTATTTATTTTATTTTTTTAGAATCTCTATGAATTATTATCTACTAAGAGGAGTTCTTCCTTCTTAAGTACCTCATCTCCAAAGCTCTAAATATTTATAAATTATTAGTTACTTAATTTATTTTCACTCCAAATAAATTGCCGGTTTCCCAGCTTTAGCTTTTTTACTTTTACCTTCAGGATCATGCTTCTTCTTATCATTAACAGCAAAGGGAACAACAATAGCACCACTCGCAGTGGACAAAAAATCTTTATTATTTCTAAATAAATTAGTTTCTCCAGAAAGATGATATATATATGCTTTAGGTTTTTTTATCATTGCTAACCTTTTAATATTAATTATGTCATTAACAGTTATACTCAAAATTTCCTCTTCTCTCTCAAATTTCTTATTTATTTTCTTCTCGTCAGCAACAGGCCAATCACTCAAACTAACAAACTCTTTTTCTCCTACCCCAGACCACAATTCCTCAGCAATATGAGGACAAAAAACACTAAACATTTTTAAAAAACTCTCTAAATCTTTTTTCCCTATTTCCCTTTCCTTCTCAAAACTATCAAATAAACCCCTTATCTTAATAACAGCAAGATTATATCTTAAGTTTTCAATATCATCTGTAATTTCTAAAATAACCTTATTAACTTTGCTTTCAATTCGTGCAGAAGATTTTTTAACTTTAACTTTATTAAAATAAATAATCACTTTTTTTATAAACTTCAAGCTTCCTTGAATTCCTTTTTCACTCCAGTCAATATCCTTATCAGGACTTGCAAGAGAAACTAAAAATAATCTTGCAGTATCAATTCCATATTTTTTAGAAACTTGCTCAGGCAAAACAACATTACCCTTACTCTTAGACATTTTTTCACCATCAGGTCCATGCAACATTCCCTGATTAAACAATCTTAAAGCAGGTTCATTAATTTTAAGCAATCCAATATCACGTAAAAACTTTGTATAAAATCTAATATAAATCAGATGCATACAAGCATGTTCTCTCCCACCAATATACATATCAACAGGAACCCAATAACCTGCTTTTTTCTTATCAAATATAGCTCTCTTATTTTTAGGGTCGCAATATCTCAAATAATACCACGAAGAATTCACAAAAGTATCCATAGTATCTGTTTCCCGCTTTGCTTTGCCCTTGCACTTTGGACATTTTGTATTAATAAAACTTAAAGTTGTTTTTAATGGATTTCCTTTTCCTAATTTTACTGTATCTGGCAGTTTAACAGGAAGCTGGCTTTCAGGAACAGGAACAACCCCACATTTATCACAATAAACAATTGGAATCGGTGTTCCCCAAAATCTTTGCCTTGAAATTAACCAATCTTTTAACTTATAATTAATAACTTTCTTACCCCATCTATTTTTTTCAAGCCAATTAGCCATCTTAGGCAAAGCTTCTTTATTTTTCATACTACTAAACTTCCCAGAATTAAATAATATTCCATCATCAACATATGCTTCTGCTGATTTATTAGCATCAACTTTTCTTCCATCTTTGCTAATTACAAATTTTAAAGGAATTTTATATTTTTTAGCAAATCTAAAATCTCTCTTATCATGAGCATCACACATCACAATTCCTGAACCATACATCAAAGCAAAATTAGTAACATAAATTGGAATCTTCTCATTATTAACAGGATTTAAAGCATATTTTCCAGTAAAAATTCCTTTTTTCACTTTTTCTTCGTTTACACGATCTGCAAGAGATTCTCTAGCCAATTTCTGGGCAAAGTCCTTAATCTTTTTCTCATCCTTTACCCCCCTAACCAATTCATTTAATAAAGGATGTTCTGGAGCAATAGCTAAAAAAGTTACGCTATAAATAGTATCACATCTTGTAGTAAATGAAGGGAGAAGTTTGTTTGTTCCATAAAGTTTAAAATATATATCCGTCCCATAAGATTTTCCAATCCAGTTTTTCTGAAGTTTTTTAATTTCATCTGGCCATCCTTCTAATCTTTTGAAATTATTTAATTCTTCAGCATAATCTGTAATTTTCAGATACCATTGATTCAAATGCTTAATTTGAACATCTGTATCTCCATGATACTCGCATTTTCCATTATGCACTTGCTCATTTGCTAAAACAGTTCTGCATTTTGGACACCAGTTTACAGGAGATTCTTTTTTATAAACCAAGCCTTTCTTAAGCATCTGCAGGAAAATCCACTGATCCCATTTATAATAATCAGGCTTATGGCTCATAATTAACCGCGACCAATCATAACTCAATCCAAGTTCTTTCATTTGTTTAACATAATTACTTATAGCTTTTTCTGTAAATTTCTTTGGATGAGATTTTGCTTTAATTGCTGCATTTTCAGCAGGCAAGCCAAAACTATCAAAACCCATTGGATACAAGACATTAAAACCATTCATCCTTTTAAAACGAGCATAAACGTCTCCAATTGTATAATTAAATGCATGACCCATATGTAATCCAGAAGCAGAAGGATAAGGATACATCTCAAGAACATAATACTTTTTCTTTTTTCCTTCTTTAACTTGAAAACATTTTGCCTTCGCCCACCTACCCTGCCATTTCTTTTCTATTTTCGCAAAATTAATCTTTTTCATAATCTTTATAATAATCGCATATTTTTAAAAGCTTCTTATAGTTACTTTTAAATATCTCTCATACATTTATAAAACATGCTACAAATACATTCAGACTTAACATCAAATTCCCAAAAAGCCTTTACTTTGTTTGCAAAAAGTAAATTCGGAGAAAAGAAATCAGGAAAAATTCACTATAACAAGTTTGAAGCCCTCTATCTAATTGAAACTAAAAGAGCCGAGTCTAAAAGAAAAATCAAATTAAATATTAAAGAAAAAAATAATTATTTAATTTTCAAAGACTTAAGAAAAAAAGGATATATTGTAAAAACAGGTTTAAAATTTGGAGTAGAATTTAGAGTCTATAAATCAAAAAAAGAAAAACATGCGACCTGGTTAGTTTATATCCCAAAAAAACAAAAAATTGATTTTAAAGATTTTGTCTCAAAAAACCGGATTGCTCATTCAACAGGAAAAAAACTATTGATTACAATTATTGATTCCCAGCAGGATATGACTTATTATGAAGTTGATTGGATGAAACCTTGATTAGCTTAACAATTCAAATCAATATATCATTAACTTATAAAAATATTACGCCTGAGTAAGAAGAAACTTAATCTCCTCATCTGAGTAGCTTAATAATTCATAACATTATAAATAAAAATAGAATAAAACAAAAAGGGGCAAAATGAAAAATCACAAAAAATGGATTATCTTAATATTAAGCATAACAATAGCTTTTTACTTATTTTTCTCAGGAACACTTATTAAATTAATTGAAGCAATGGGAAATTTTGGAATAATAGGAATCCTAATATCAGGAATATTGTTTGGATACGCCTTCACTGCTGCTCCTGCAACAGCATCTTTAATCTCATTCACAAACTACTATAATCCCCTAATTATCTCTCTTATTGGGGCAACAGGGACAATGATTGGAGATTTATTAATATTTAATTTTTTTAAAAAAGGACTTCCAGAAGAAATAGAAACTATAATTAAAAAAACCAAAATAGAAAAAATAAAAAAAAGCAAATTCAAATGGCTAATCCCGGGAATATCTGGATTTATAATCGCCTCACCTTTGCCAGATGAAATAGGAATCTCGCTCTTAGGGGTAACCAAATTTGACACAACAAAGTTCATGATTCTAGCATTCTCCCTTAATTTCATAGGGATATTGATAATCACGACAATAGCTTGGTTGGTTTGACTAAAACTATTTTAATATTTAAAAATTATAAGGGTTCAAAAGAAAAAGCTTAAGCTGCTCATCAACACAATTAAAAATTTTCGACATCCCAGAAATAACAAAATCTAAGAATAAAAACAAAATCAATCAACACAATTAATTTTATTAACCAAAGTTCTATAAAATTCTTATGGAAAATGATGTTCACAAAAAAATAATTAGAATATTAGAAAATAAGGGCCCAAGCCTCCCTATCCAAATAGCAAAAGAAATAGGCATGAGCTCGTTATTTGTATCTGCATTTTTATCAGAATTAGCAAGTGAAAAAAGAATTAAAATCAGCCATCTAAAAGTAGGGGGCTCTCCACTCTACTTCCTAGCAGGTCAAGAACAAGCATTAGAAAAATTCCACAAATTTCTGCATTCAAAAGAATCAGAAGCTTTTCTCCTTTTAAAAGAAAAGAAAGTCCTAAAAGATTCAGAACAAACCCCTACAACAAGAGTTGCTCTCCGCTCTATTAGAGATTTTGCAATAGGATTTAAAAAACAAGATGAAATTTTCTGGAGATATATGCTAGTGCCAGAATCTGAAATAGCAAAATTATCCAAAAAGATTAAAATCACCAAAAAACAAACAAAACCCACTCAAAAATTAATAGCTCCTATTCTAAAACCAACTATAGAACAAAAATTCCAAAAACAATTAATCCCTAAAACCAGACAAAAAAAGCCCAAACCAAAATCAGAATTTGTCTTAAAAATAACTCAAATCCTCAACAGCAATTACAAAATACTTGAAGAAAAAGATTACAAACCAAAAGAATACAACTGCACAACCCAAATAAACTCAAATCTCGGACCAATTAATTTCTTAACACAAGCAAAAGACAAAAAAACAATTTCAGAAGCAGATTTAAGAAAATTGCTCTCAAACGCCCAAGCAATATCTTTTCTCGCACTAATGTTATACACAGGAAAACTAAGCAAAAAAGCCCAAGAATTTGCAGAAAAATATTATTCTATTTTGAAGACTAGAAGGGTATAAAACAAAACAATAATTTTTAAAAACTAAAGATTGATAGAATAGAAATGGAAAAAGAATATACTAAAGATATGTTATATGCAGACCTTTTAAGCATATCTAAAGAAGATATAACAAATTTACCAGGAGCTAAAAGAAATTTTTTTGCTAGGCTTATTGGTTGGAAAATAAATCCCATATATAAAAAAGCTCCCGAAAAACTAATTAAGAAATATATACCTCTTATTGAAAAATATGCTGCTAGCCAACAGGCTCCCTTAGAAGAGATTTTAGAAATAATTACCACCAAAATTCCAAAAGAAATAAGGAAAAAAGTAAGTCTCAATGAAAAACCCCGCCCTAAAGGGCGAGGTATCAATTAAATAAAATGTTAAGACAAATCGAGCCAAGGTTGAGAAGAACTGATGTAATGTTCAACAGCTTCAGTAGTTGTATTCCCAACACTCCTAAAGAACTTTCCAGGA
>JAUUWR010000050.1 GCA_030588935.1 bacterium
TTTTGCACAGCTTTATCTTATGAATGATCCTTTTAATAATTACCCAACAATAAGGCTGGCACACAGCCAGGACGATCCTACTATTGCAAGTTTAAAAACTCAGGGATTAAATTTTGGAGAGTTTGTTTTCTTTAGGGGCTTTAGAGGTCCAATAAAAATCTGGGATACAAGAGATATTCCTGATAATATCTTAATAATAGAAGGATTTTTAAGACAGCGGGGTCATTGGGCTGAATTTGATAATTTACAATTTGTGGGATGAAGCAAATTTATAGATTTAAGTTTAATAAACCTTATAAAGATTCTAAATCAGATTAAATTATCAGGATTTTCAAAATGATTACAATTATTATCGGAACAAAAGCCGAGCTTATCAAAACAGCGCCATTAATGCTTGAATTAGAAAAACAAAATAAAAAATATATTTTTGTAAACACAGGCCAACATAATCTTACAAAAGAATGTAAAGAATTTGGAATAAGGGTTCCTAATGTTATTTTATCAGAAGAGCCAGAAAAAGGCACAAAATTTATGTCAAATGTTAATCAATCCAGTATTGTGTGGTCTTTTTTTATGATATTAAAAATAAGAAAGATGTTAAGAAGAATAAAAAATATTACCTTTGTTTTAGTTCACAGCGACACAATGAGTACGGTTGTTGCTGCAATTGCTGCTTCTTCTTTATTAAATCCTGGCAGAAAATGGAAAACAGTTCATCTAGAGTCAGGACTAAGAAGCGAAAGTCTAAGAGAGCCTTTCCCTGAAGAAATAGCAAGAAAGATAGGGGATAAGTTTTCAGACATCTTAATTGCAGTCTCTGAAAAGTCTAAGAATAATCTGGAAAAAGAAGGGGTGCATGGGAGCGTACTCCTCTTGGGCAATATTGCAATAGATTCTGCTCTTGCAACTTTTAAAAAAGCGAAAAAGGAATATAAAAAGATAAAAGGCCAGTATGCATTGGTTAATGTACATAGGCATGAAAACCTGCGTTCTAGAGAAAGAATGATTAAAATTATTTCCATTGTTTCAAAAATTCCAATAAAAGTTTATTGGCCTTTGCACGACGGAACTAAATATTACTTGAAAAAATATGGTTTGTTTAAGATAATTAAGAATAACAAAAATATTGTTTTATCTGATTTAGTAAGCTACTCAAAATTCACACATATGCTGGTGCATTCAAAGATGCTTCTTGTTGATGGAGGTTCTATTCAGGAAGAAAGCCTTATTTTCAAAAAACCATGTATCTTGCTTAGAAAGAAAACAGAAAGGCAAGAAGGTCTCGAAACCGGAATTAATTTTTTAACTGAACTAAACGTGGAGAAAACAAAAAAAATTATTGACCATATCTTGGATAAAAACTTCAAAATTCCAGACATGGAGAATCCTTATGGGGGTAAAGGAGCGAGTAAGAGAGTAGCAGATATATTATTTTAATTGTGACAGCTAATCAATAAAAAATTAAAATATCTTTCGGGGAAATATTTTTAAACACATAAAACATTTGAGGAAAAAATGGAAAGTATAATAACAGGCAAACGTGTACTAGTTACAGGCGGTTCAGGATCAATTGGAAGTGAAATTGTGCGTAATTTATTGACCCTACAACCAAAAGAGATAAGAGTTTTTAATAGAAGTGAGTTTCCTCAAATCGAATTGGAAAAAGAACTTCAAGATTATAAAAACATAACATATTTCATAGGAGATGTACGCGATGAAATTCGCTTGAATGAAGTATTAGAAGGAATAGATATTGTTTTCCATACTGCAGCATTAAAACATGTTGATATTTGTGAATACAACCCTTATGAAGCCCTAATGACCAATACAATAGGAACAAAAAATATCATAAAATATGCTTTAAAAAAGAATATAGAAAAAGTCATTCTCATAAGCACAGACAAGGCTGCTAATCCTACAAACACTATGGGTGCAACAAAGCTTTTGGCAGAACGCCTTATTACTGAAGCAGATTATAATAAGGGTGACCGACGCACTATTTTCTGTTCAGTACGTTTTGGAAATGTTTTAGGTTCTATAGGTTCGATTATTCCCTTATTTAAGAAAATGATTCGAGAACAAAAAAAAGTAACTATAACTGATTTAAACATGACCCGATTTGTAATGACCATACCTGAAGCAGCAAAACTTGTTCTTAAGGCTGCTGAAATCTCAAAAGGTGGTGAAACTTTTATACTTAAAATGATTTCTGTAAAGCTCTGTAATCTTATAGATGCGATATTGGAACTAACAAGTAAGAAATATGGAATAAATATACAGGAAATTGATAGAAAGATAATAGGATTACGCCCAGGTGAAAAAATACATGAAGATTTAATAACAGAGACTGAATGGGCAAGAACAGTAGAAACAGATGAAATTTATGTTATTATCTCTCCTATTGATAAGACAAAGACAATAGAAAATTATGAAAATTTGGGTTGGAAAAAACCTCAAACTCATAGCTATAATTCAAGGGATGTTAAACTCTTAACAAAAGAAGAAATAATTTCTCTTTTGGAACAGGAAAAATTGATATAAATTTTGTTGATTAGTAGAAATATTAGTTAAATACTCTCCTTTTATCAAACTAATAAAAGTGTGAATGTAAACATATTTAGGGTATCGTAATGAATAAAACTTACATAAACTTTAAAAATGAATAAACTTTTTAGAAATTCTCAAATGAAAAAAATAAAAGTTAAAAAATTCAAAAATCCTTATGGAGAAAAAGGTATTAGTAAGAAAATTGTGGAGATATTGAGATGAAACTTAATCTTGGCTGTGGAAATGATTACAAAGAAGGATATGTTAATATAGATTCTTCCAAAGATGTAAAATCAGATAAAGTTTGGAATTTGGAAAAAACTCCTCTTCCATTCAAAGCTAATTCGATTGATGAGGTTCTCGCTCATCATGTTTTAGAGCATATTCATAATTTTATCCCTTTGATGCATGATTTACATAGAATCTGTGAAAAGAGGGCTCTTATAAAAATTAAAGTTCCTTTTTATTTAAGTTGTGGTGCTTTTATGGACCCAACTCATAAAAGATTTTTCACACCTTTTACAATGGACTATTTTTGCAATTCTTGTTTTAACTATGAAATTACAAATAAACCTTTATTTAAAAAAAGGAGGGTAAAATTAAGATATACTTTCACAAGAAAAATTAATTACTTAATAGACCCCCTGATTAATTTTAACCACAAAATATATTGTAAGTTCTTTGCGGGAATATTTCCTTGTGCTGAAATTTATTTTGAATTGGAGGTATTGAAATGAAAATAGAATTAATTCACCCTCCACATTATGAATCAATAGAAGATAGATTAGATGCCCCCCTGGGATTATTATATATTGCTTCTACCTTGGAAAAATCAGGACATGAAGTAAGAATAAATGATTTATCGGGAATTCCAAGAGAAAAATGGAAGATTAATGAAGCAGATTTGTATGGAATTACAACGTATGTTACAACTATCCCAATATCTAAAGAAATTGCAAGAAAATGTAAGATTATCAACCAAAAAGCAAAAGTTATTGTTGGAGGAGCTCATCCTACTTGTGTCCCAACTCAAATGAGTTCTCTTTTTGACATTATTGTACAAGGAGAAGGAGAACTATCTTTCTTAGACATAATTAAAGATTATCCAAATACTAGAAGATATTATAAAAAATCATTAGAAAGAAATCTTGATTTATATCCAAATCCAGCATATCATTTAGTTGATTTAGAAAGTTATAAAAGAACTATTGATGATAAACCTTCTTTAACTATGCTAACTTCAAGAGGGTGTATTTTTAAATGTGCTTTTTGTGGATTAGATGAATCTCATAAAATAGTTAAACAAAGGTCACCAAAGGTGGTTGCAAGAGAAATTAGAGAATTAAAAGAAACATATGGGATAACTAAATATAACTTTCAAGATGATACTTTTACAATAGATCGTAAAAGATTATATAAAATGTTGGACTTATTTAAATCAATTAATATTGGTTTTAGGTGTCATGGAAGAGCAGGATTAGATAAACAAAAAGATTATGCTAAATTAAAGGAAGCTGGATGTGATATGCTTTCTTGGGGCATTGAAAGTGGTTCTCAAAAGATATTGGATTTAATGAATAAACAATCTACTGTAAAAGACAATGAAAATGTTATTCTTTGGGCGAAGGAAGAAGGAATTACCACAAGAGCTTTTTTTATATTGGGGTTTCCTGGGGAGACAAAGGAAACCATAGAAGAAACAAAAGATTTTATTGAAAGGACAAATCCAGACCAATACTTTATTAGTAACTTTGTTCCTTACCCGGGCACAGATGTATGGAACAACCTAAAGAAGTATGGAATTACTAAAATAAATAAAGATTTTAACAATTACTTTCAAGTTGATAAAACAGGATATGGTTCTATTAATATTGAAACAAATAAATTATCTATGGATGAATTTAAGGAATTAGAAAGAGATTTTAGAACTTGGATAAGTAAAAGAAAAAGAAGGGGAAAAATTTTAGATTACGAAAAAAAACTAGAAAAATGAAATTATGTTGTATTATTATAATGAATTTTAATGAGAAAGAATATTTAAAGAATTGCTTGGATTCTATTAAGAGGAATACTAATTATAGTAATTACAAAATCATTGTATTAGATAATAATTCAAAGGATGGAAGTGATAAGTTAATAAAAAAAAAATATCTTTGGGTTGATTTAATTGAAAACTTAAGAAATGAAGGTGCTTCTAGAACTCTTAATATTGGTATAGAATATGCTCTTAAAAAATATAATCCAGATTATTTTTATTTGTTAAATAATGATACGTTGGTAGAAAAAAATTGGTTAACAGAGGCCATAAAAACTATCTCAAAAGATAAAAAAATAGGAATAGTTGGCTCAAAACAATTAACTTTTGAAGGAAAACCTTCAATTTCTGCTGGTTGGATCTCTATGTGGGGGGTGAATTATTATAGGGGCAATTCAAACAAAGAAGTTAATTGGGTTTCTGGTGCAGGGCTTTTAATAAAAAAAGAAGTAATAGAAAAAATAGGATTACTAGACGAGATCTATTCTCCCGCATATTATGAAGAAACAGATTTTGAAAAGAGAGCTATTAATGCGGGTTTTAAAATATTATATAATCCAAAATCAGTTATATATCATAAAGGAAGCGGCACGATTAGAAAATTAGACCAAGACAAAATCTTTTATATTTTCTATAAGAATAGGACAAGGTTTTTTCTGAAACATTTTTCAATATATTATTTTCTGCCAAGAATTTTCCTGGATATTTATAAATCAATAAAATTAAAAAAATTTAAAATCCTAATAAAAGCCTACAAAGAAGGTTACAAATCTCTAAAATGAAAAAAATAAAAGTCTATCTACAATATCCTTGGAAATTTCCAGATTCTCCATATTATAAGTATCTCATTGACAACCCTCCGAAAGATATTACATATATAAATACAGAAAAGCAAAAAGGTAGTATAACTAATAAAAAGTTTTTTTGGTTTTCTAATTTTCTGAAGAGGAATATCAGAAGATTTGCGAATTCCCAAAAATTATCAATACCAAATGCTCGTCTAAGTCCAAGAGGAAATTACGACTTAATCCATTGTGCACATTGTCTATCAAAGAATAAAAATAAACCATGGATTGCTGATATTGAAGGTGAATGGCAATTATATATTGGTAAAAAAACAAAAAAGTCCAAAGAGAAAGTCAGGGAAATTTTAACGGGTAAAAATTGCAAGAAAATTATGCCTTGGGCAGAGAAAACAAAAAAAGAAATATTAAAAGAATTTCCTGAAATTAAAGAGAAGGTTAGGGTTGTTTACCCTGCAACCCCATTACATAAAAAAACTACTTCTAAAAAAAATAAAAATGATAAGATAACAATGCTTTATGAAACAAGGTATTTCTGGATTAAGGGTGGAATAATTGCTCTTGAAGTCTATAAAAAATTAAAGGAAAGATATGATGATAAAATTGATTTAATTTTTATCTCAGATGTTCCAGAAAAAGTTAAGGAGAGATATCCTAAACTAAAAATAAGAAATTTAGTTTCAAATAACGAATTGCTCAAATTATATAAAAAATCCGATATCTTTTTCTATCCAAGTTTCGTAGATACCTTTGGTTTTGGATTATTAGAAGCAATGGGTTTTGGTATTCCAATTGTAACTGTTAATACAAAATATACAAAAACAAGAAAAGAGATAGTTGAAAACAATATTAACGGGCTTATCTTTGATATAAATGACAATACATGTGAAAAGTTGATTAATCAAAAAGAAAATGTAGTTATTAAAGAAGATGAAGAAAAAATAATAAATCAATTGGTAGAAAACTGCTCTAAGCTAATAGAAAACAAAAAACTCAGAGAAAAAATGTCAAAAGAGTGTATTTTTGAGATTAATTTAGGCAGGTTTTCTATCAAAGAAAGGAATAAGAAATTAAAAAGGATTTATGGAAAAGCATTAGAATGATGAGCAGATTAGAAATAAAAGAATGCAGATCATGTGGGTCTGATAGTTTTTTCCCTATTCTTTCTTTAGGAAATCAATATGTCACTAATTTTATTAATTCTAAGGATGAGCAGGGAGAAACGATTCCATTAGAATTAGTTTTATGTGGGAATTGCAGTCTTTTGCAGTTAAAGCACAATACTCCACCACAGTTGACATGGAACGACCAATATTGGTATAAATCTGGAATTAGTTCTACAATTAAGGCAGATTTAAAAGATATATCAGAAAAAGCCAAAAAAATAAAAGAATTAGAAAAAGGAGATATCATAGTTGATATTGGGTGTAATGATGGAACTTTACTAGATTTTTATAATAATTCAATAAAAGGGGTTGGGTTTGAGCCTTCAAAAAATGTAGCAGAAGAAGCAAAGTCTAAAGGACATTATATAATAAATAATTTTTTTAATGCAAAAGATTTCAAAGATAGATTTGGGAATGAGAAAGCAAAAATAATTACTGCTATCTCTATGTTTTATGATTTAGATAATCCCAATCAATTTTTAGAAGATATTGTTTCATGTCTAGATAAGGACGGACTCTTTGTTATACAACAAAATTACTTGGTTACAATGCTTGAACAAAATGCTTTTGATAATATTTGCCATGAACATAGAGAGTATTATTCTTTAGGTTCATTAGAAAATATATTAAAAAAATATGGACTAGAAATATTTGATGTGGAACAAAACTCAATTAACGGAGGAAGTATTAGGACATATATGAAACTGAAAAATAATAGAATGATGGGTAGATTTAAGGGAGCTGAAAAAAGAATAAGAAATCTATTAGAAAAAGAAAGAGATATGGGTTTAGATACATTAAAACCTTATCAGGAATTTGCTTCAAGAATTTCCAGAATTAAAGATGAATTAATAGATTTCTTGAATCGTGAAAAAAGAAATGGAA
>JAUUWR010000019.1 GCA_030588935.1 bacterium
ATCTTGAAAAAACAAGCTGTCTTAATCTTAAAGAATTAATTAAATCCTTAGATATCTCTTCTGTATTTTTGTCACTAACATCACAATATTTTTTTATAAAAGACATATTTTTAGAATGCCTCCCAAATAATAACGCTATAGCTTCTGTAGTAAAGGTGTGTGCAGCATCTATCAAAGAAAAAGGAAGATTCCTGTTAATAAATTTTTCATAAACTCCGTGTCCAAGTTCATGCAATGTAGTCTCCATCCATCTTTCATTGTTTTTAATATTTTGTATTATCCTTACATCTCCTTCTCTGTCTATATGCATGCAACACGCATGCTGATACTTCCCTGGTTTTTCATATAAGTCACTTCTTTCTAATATATCTTCTACAGGAAGCCCAATACTATCATAAAAGTTTTCAGCAAGGTTAAGAATATCTTCTGAATAAAAATCATCTAAGTTTGTTTCATGGATTTCTGGTCCACGTTGAAAAAAAGAATCATGATAATGCCAGGGTTTTAATTCTTCTGCAGGAATATTATATTTTTTTGATAAAAATAAATCAATTTCTGATTTTAATTTTTTAAATGGCTCTTCTGTTAAATTTACAAGCTCGTTAAAAATAGATTCAATTTCTTCTTCTTTTTGCTCGTTTAATTCTAAAGCCATAGAATAATAATTCTCAAATCCCAAATTTCTTGCATGCTGATTCCTTAATTTTATTAAATCAATAAGTTCTTTTTCAACAACCCCTCCTTGCTTTTTTCTCGATTCCCAAGCTTGTTTAAGTTTTTCTGAATCAGTTTCTGTTTCAAGAATAATTTGTACATCATTATCTGTTAATTCTTTATCACCAATCTTTGCTCTAAATAAATTAAACTTTTTTTCTATTTCTGTTGATCTTTTTATCATCTCTTTTATAAGATTTATATCTCCTTGAGAACCAAGATAAGCATTATAAAAAAGTTGTAGCCATCTTTTTACTAAACTATCTTCTACCCCAATATTTGAAAACTCTTTAATTTTTTCAAAATCTTCTTTATTATTAAAGATTTTCACAAGTTCATTTTGCAATTCTTCATACTTATTATAGTGCTCCTCTTTTCCAGAAATAGCTGCATCCCAATAAGACAAGTTTAATTGTTTTCGTATCGGTTTTATTTTATCTGTTTTTTCTTCTAAAAATTTCTTGATTTATTCCAGATTTGCCATTTTTTTATTTGATTTATAACCTTTATAACTTTTTCTATAATTTCCCAAAACCCCCAAAAACTTTATAAACCCCAGATTACAATTATAATTAGAAATTCTAAGGAGATTAGGTGTATTCTAATATAAAATGGATAATGAATTAAAAAACAGCATTCTTAAGACAGGCACAACTGTAATGGGGATTGTTTGTAAAGATGGAATAGTTATGGCCGGAGACAGACAGGTTACTGGTGGTCAAACAATAATAATGCAAAAAAATTTTAGAAAAGTAAATCAAATAAATGATTATTTAGTTATTTCTTGGACAGGGGGGCTCGCAGATGCTGTTATGCTTACTAAATTAATTTCTGCAGAATTAAGATTAAAAGAATTGAAATCTAAAAAAAGACCAACAGTAAAAGAAGCAGCAAATCTTGTTGCTATGATTACCTTTAGAAGTATAAGACAACCTTCTATGATTCCTTCTATTGTAGGAACTTTAATTGGAGGATTTAATGAAGATGGCACAACAGAATTATATTCAGTTGAGCCCGCAGGTTCAGCTTATAAAATAGAAGATTATGATGCAAATTTTGGTTCAGGAATGCCTTATGTTTTAGGTTTATTAGAAAGACAATATAAAAAAGACATGACAATTAAAGAGGGAGTAGAATTATCAATAGAAGCACTAAAATCATCAACACAAAGAGATGTTGGAAGTGGTTATGGTATTGATGTCTGGGCAATAACAAAAGAGGGGATAAAACAAGTGTTAGAACAAGAAATAATTTCAGAATATAGGGACAGAAAAAAAGCTGCTTAATTATATTTAAAATAGAGGTGAAAATAAATCTAAAATATTTATAATTTAAAAAATATAATACTTTATTGCTTTGAAAAATTTGGAAGACAAGTTTAACCAAATTTTTCTACTCAACCTATAAGGCCAAAATTATAAAGCTCGAAAGATGAGAAGCTCTAAGTTAATAGATAAGCATTATAAATAAAAATAAAATAACAAACATGCCAGACATTCTAAAAGACGTACAAAAAGAATTGCCGAAGATTATATCTAGTGCAAACTTTGAAGGAGCAAATTTGGTTTTTTATACAGATGACATGGATTTTTTTAAAGATAATCAGGGAAAAATAAAAGAACTGGTTAACAAATTTAAAAAAAGAATTGAATTAAGAGCAGACCCAAAATTATTAAAGGAGCAGGAAGAAACAGAAAAAATAATTAATGAAACAATCCCAGAAGATTCAGGCCTTACAAATGTCTTATTTGACCCCCAAAGAAGCATTGTTGTGATTGAAGCTAAACGTCCTGGGTTGGTTATAGGAAAATCAGGACTTGTTTTAAAAGAAATTAGGAATAAAACTTTTTGGGTTCCGCAAGTTCAGAGAAGCCCGGCAATTAAAAGCAAAATTACAGAAAATATAAGAGAGGTTTTATATCAAAATAACAATACAAGAAAAAAATTCCTAAATTCTGTTGGAAGAAAAATTTACAAAGAATGGAATCCAGAAAAAATAGAAGGGTGGATAAGAATAACTTTTTTAGGAGGAGCAAGGCAGGTTGGAAGAAGTTGTTTGCTTCTTCAGACCCCTCAGTCAAAAATACTTTTAGATTGTGGTATTGATGTTGCAGGAAAAGCAAAAAATAAATTCCCTTACTTGGATGTTTCAGAATTTAAAATAAATGAATTAGATGCGATTATTTTAAGTCATGCTCATCTAGACCATAGTGGATTAATTCCTTATTTATTTAAGATGGGTTATCGGGGCCCTGTTTATATGACTCATCCAACAAGAGACATAGCAGCACTATTAGCTTTAGATTTTATTGGAGTTGCATACAAGCAGGCATCAGCCCCTTTATTTTCTTCAACAGATATTAAAGAAATGGTAAAACATACAATTTGCTTAAATTATAATGAAGTGACAGATATTGCTCCAGACATAAGAATTACTCTTTATAATGCCGGGCATGCTTTAGGTAGCTCGTTAGTTCACATTAATATTGGAAACGGCGCCCACAATCTTCTTTATTCAGGAGATATGAAATATTTAAGAACCAAATTATTAGACAGAGCCGCTTCTAATTTTCAAAGATTAGAAACAACAATAATAGAATCTACTTACGGAAGCAGAAATGATGTATTGCCCTCGCGAAAAGAATCAGAAGACGAGCTTATTCAGACAATAAAAGAAACTATTGAAAAAAAAGGCAAAGTTTTAATTCCGGAATTAGGGTTGGGCCGGGCGCAGGAAACAATGCTTATTTTAGAAGAAGCAATGGAAAAAAATCTATTGCCAAAAGTCCCGATTTATATTGACGGCATGATTTGGGACATTAATGGAATACATACTGCTTACCCGGATTTTTTGAATTCAAATATAAGAAACCAGATTTTTAAAGACGATAACCCGTTTGTTTCACCGATTTTTAAAAGGGTCGGCTCTCCTTCAGAAAGAAAAGAAGTTATTGAAGGAAAACCCTGCGTTGTTCTTGCAACTTCAGGTATGTTAGTCGGCGGAGCATCTGTTGAATATTTCAGGCATTTTGCTTCAAATAAAAATAATAAAATTTGTTTTGTTTGCTATCAGGGTGTCGGCTCTTTAGGAAGACAGGTTCAGGAAGGAATCAAGCAGGTTAAAATGAATATAGAAGGCAAGGAAGAATCAATAGAAGTTAATTTGCAGATTATTTCAATAACAGGATTAACAGCTCATGCAGGAAGAAACGAACTTTTGGAATTTGTAAACAGGTGTCAGCCAAGACCAAATAAAATAATAATTAATCATGGCGAGCAGAGCAAGTGCCTTGACTTAGCATCATCAATCTATAAATTACACCATATAGAAACTAATGTTCCAAGGAATTTGGAGACGATTCGGTTAAGATGAAATCTAAAAAAAGAAAAAAATGGGTGCAAACAGTAAGAACAGTATCAACTGCCCCTCCAAAAGGAATATTTACAAAAAATGCTGAGACCATTGCTAGAGAAATGGCTAGGCTAGATGTAAGTCCAAAAGGAATTGGCTCAGCTATAAGAATGGTCCAATACTTTATCAATAGATCAGGAAAGGCCCTTTCAAAAGAACGAAGAAAAGAACTAGAAAAAGCTAAAAAATTACTTCAACAAATGAAGAAAAAATAAGGAAGAATCATGATTTATAAAATATTAATAAGTTACAAAAATATAACGCTCTAAAGATGAGGAGCTTAAGCAAACAAAATAACGCAAGCAAACTCATCCACAGATCTTAATAATTGTCACATTAGTGATAAAATTAAATTAGAGATAAAAATAAAATGAAACACAACACACAAATAACAGCAATCTTGATTACAATGTTTATAATAACTCAGTTAATTGGGTTATTTGTAATAAACTTTTACAGTACTCCAGAAAATAAACTCCCGTATGGTATGGAGCCCCCTGAAGAACTGAAACAGCAATCCACAACATCAGGACTAATATCTATTTTAATTAGCTTTACAATAGCAGTTGTTTTATTTTTTGTATTAACAAGATTAAATGCAGTAACTTTTCTTAGAATCTGGTTTTTTGTTGTAACAACAATTGCAATTGGATTAATTTTTAATATTATTTTCTCTAAATTAGCTTTTGCTTCACTTATTGCCCTGATTTTTGCCCTGCCACTTGCATACTTTAAAGTTTTTAAAAGAGATCTTTTAATCCACAATCTGACAGAACTCATAATTTATCCAGGAATCGCCGCAATTCTTGTCAGTGTTTTATTTAGTATTTTTGGAAATTCAACATCTTTAGGGATAATCTTTTTATTATTAGCTATTTCATTATATGATATATGGGCGGTCTGGCAGTCAAAATTTATGCAAAAAATGGCCAAGTATCAAATCAATAAATTGAAATTTTTTACAGGTTTTTTTGTTCCTTATGCAGGAAAAAAACAAAGAATCAAAATAAGAGCAATAAGACAAAAATACAAAACCAAAAAAGCATTAGAAAAACACTTCAAAAAAGCAAAAATAAAGGTTAATTTAGCAATCCTCGGCGGAGGAGATATTATTTTTCCAATAATAACTGCAGGAATTTTTTATAAGATTTATGCATCAATTTTGCCTGCATTAATAATATCCCTTTCAGCAACACTTGGCCTTCTCACACTTTTTATCTTAGCAAGAAAAGGAAAATACTATCCAGCCATGCCTTTTATAACAATTGCCATGTATTTGGGGATGTTGGTTAATTGGGTTGTTTTTTAGTCCTAACTTTATTCATTAATCTTAAAATATTTCCACTTGTTATAGCTTTTATCACTTTATCATCTAAACCTAAAGATCGAATTTTCTCAAGTTCTTCTTGTGGATGAGCAAAAGGATAATCACTTCCAAAAAATATTTTATTATACCCATAAGTTTCTATATAATCTTTAATTGCATCTAAAGATTGTTTACTTGCATAAGAAGTATCTGTATAAACGTTCGACTTCTCAAAGATTGGCGTATCGTTTATTTTCGTATTTTTTATTTTTTCATAACTTTGAGTTCCAAAACCAAGATGAGGTATGATCACATTTATTTTCTTTCCCCCAACTCTATCAACTAATCCAATAAATGTTTTTAAATTTTCAAAATCATCTTCAAAGATTATAGGCATTTTATTGTCTCTTAAATGTGCAAGAAGTTTATTAAATAATATAGAAGGTTTTGCATCCCCTGCTTGAATGTTATAAGATGGCTGAGGGTCATGTCTATGCCATTTTACTCCCCAATATCTATTTAATTTTCCCCTATTAAAATCAGGCCATATAAATTTAAAAGGAAAGACATCAATTTTTTTTGTTTTTTGTTCAGCTAAACTTAAAACATAATCATTAACATCTTCTCTGCTCTTTTTTGTGTGGTCATCATCTGTAAATTCTCTACCTGCTTGAGAAATATCAGAGCAATGTGGAAACGCTACAATCTTTGTTATAGGTATAGTGCCCTTTCTTATTTGGTTAAGATATTTTTTATATTTGTGGTCTGCTCCAAGATGTACATGAGTATCTATAACTTCCATGTTTATTATATGTTTTTACTTTTAATAAAAATTATTGTGTTCAATAATATGTTTTTATACTTTTAAACCTTTCCATTTGTACTAATTCTATAGTAACAACATACAAAAGATTTATAAAGGATATTTTATTGGGGTTTTTATGGTAGAGCAAGAGTTAGAAATAATAAATGATGAACCTTTAGAAATCAGAATTTTAAAAATCAATGAGCAAGTTTCAGTTCTAAATGATACTGCAAAATTATTAGAAATTTTAGAAGAATTTGGAAATATAACTGTAAATGAAGATTCTAACACTGATAAACCTATTTTGACTTGTAGATTTGAAAATTACACTGGGCCTGTTGAAGATGTAAAAAAAGCATTACAAAAAACAGCAGATTATAGATTTTATGGGAGGGAAGATTAAAATGACAAACGAAATCTACCAAGCATTTGTAAACGCGGGATTTAAGAAAGACGCGATTAAATTATCTGAAACTGTAAGAATTAAAAATAGATCAATAATAAGACCTGCATTAGGACATTATATTGCTATTTTGGATGATATTAAAGATAAACCTTATATTGACCAAAGATTAAAAGGTTTATCCATGTTATCAGAAGGTGCAATTTACAATTTTATCGAACTTAAATCTGGTAGTAATAATCCTAAAGAAGTTGAGAAAGCAGCAGATTTAGTTAAAAAATTAAAACCTATATTAAATAGATAAAAAATGCTAATAAAAACCGAACTCATCAAAAGAATAAAAGATTTTTTTAATCTTAATGTTTATGAAACAAAAGTCTGGCTTGCCTTGCTTGGAAGAGGGGTTGCATCAGCAGGAGAAATAGCTGAAATGTCAGGAGTTCCAAGAAGTAGGACTTATGATGTGTTGGAGTCTCTGGAAAAACAGGGCTTTGCAATAATGAAGTTGGGAAAACCTGTTAAGTATATTGCAGTCAAGCCAAACATAATTATTGAGAAATTAAAATCAAACACATTAAGAAATACAAACGAAAAACTAAAAATTCTTTCAGAGCTAAAAAACACAAAAGAATATTCTGAATTAGAGCAGCTTTATACAGTCGGGATAGAGCCAGTAAGGCACGAGGATGTTTCTGGAGCAATAAAAGGAAAATCTACAATCTACAACCATATAAAAGAAGTTTTAGAAAGTGCAAAAAAACAAGTCATCATATGCACTTCTGCAGAAGAAATAAAAAGCAAGTCAAGATTTTTCAGTATAATTTTTGAAAGATTAAAAAAAGCAAACATTAAAATAACTGTAGCTCTTTCTGGAGAAGAAAAAGACATTAAAAAAATAAACTCAAAATTTAAAATCAAGGCAAAACCAATTAATATCGACGCCAAGTTCTATATTGTAGATAATGACCAAGTATTATTCATAATCTCAAAAGGAAATTCACCAGATGAAGAATTAGCTGTCTGGCTCAACACTCCTTTTTTTACGTCAGCTCTGGCTTTTTTGTTTGAGGAGGCTGTGAAATGAAGATGGAAACTGAAATAGAAGAAAATCTACAAGAAATAAAAGATAGAAATAATGGTCTTTTAGGAGAAATAGTAAATAAATACTATGGAATGATAAAACCAGCTCTTAAAAGAGGAAATTTTATTGGAGCAAATATAATAATTACAGAATCTAATGTAAAACTTGGTTTAATTCTTGAAGATGTCGAGGGAAATCGTTTAGATGATGCTTCTCAGAGAGTTAATGGTGTTTATTGGAATTGTAAGGGTGCATTATCGTATCTAAATGAAGTTATTAATAATAATTTAACAGGGAATAAATTAGAAGAAAGTCTTTATCAAGCAGAAAAAAGATTTGAAAGAATGGATAAAGCATTAAAAAATGATCCTGTTTATAGAGAATGTAGGGGTTTTGAAGATTAAAAAACAAAAAACTATATAAAATAGAAATCTTTTATTATCACACCCAATATGATAACTCTAAAAGAAAAACAAGCTAAAAAAAGAGCCCAAAGAAATATAGAAATTTTTTTAGAAGAGCTTGATGCGCAAATACCAAAAGATGCTGATGAGATTTATTCTAATAATTATTATTCCAATCTTTTCCAGCAAGTGTGGGTTGTAAGGATGTTAAACGAATATGATGAAAGAAAGGAGCAAGCAAAAATAGAATTAAATGATTTTTTAACCCAAATAGATTTAGAAAAGAAAAACGGATTTAGATATTTAACTCCTCTAAGAAAACGTGCTATAAATATAAAAAGAAAATTTGAGGCTGAACAAATTGTAGATAATGCACACTTAGGACCAGAAGATAGTAATGAATTATTAGTTCCAGTTGTTTCTAAAATTTATCAAAGAGGAGGATTTGATATACCTAAAAGATATAGACCATATAGTAAAGAGCAATTTTAAAAAGGATAAATACAAAAATTAATATCTTATTTATATTTTATTTAACCACCCCAACCCCCTCAACATCCATCTCCCTCACAACCTTCCTATATTTCCTCTTAAACATCCTAAAAAACTCCCTAAAAGTCAAGTTATGCTTAATCTTAGCATAAGCAATATGATTTTTAATAAAACTTTTAGGATGTACCTTTCTAAACCTGGTTAAATCATGAACTTTAGTCACATGAGGCCCCTTAACTATTTCATCTTTTTTCTTTTCCAAAACAAAATAAAAATATGCGGTATTCTTTTTTTCTGAATAATCAAATTCTGCTTTCTTAATCTCAAACTCCCTTCCCAATTTCCCCCTAAAAAACCTAAAAAACTTCTTTGACTTGCTTCCAGCAATATCTCCTGCCTGCTTATTTGTTTTTATTTCAATAATTCTCAAATTTTTATATTTCTTTTTCAGTTCTTTTTTTAAATCTCGTTTTTCAAAAAATCTATTATTAGGATTCTTCAAAAAACCCGAACAAACCTTTTTAAATTTCAAAAAAGTTTCCTCTGATAAACTTGCAAGAGCATTCCTTTCTCTAAATGTCGGGTCAATTAAAATTATAGGGCTTTGTATTTTTGACTCATTTAATTCCCTCAAAACCTCTTGTTTATTTTTGTAAAACTTAGAATCATCTATGATTATTTTATTTATATCACTAATATAATCTGTTTTACTCTCCCTATACCTAACTCTTCTTAGTTTAGAACTTGAGCTCCTATTATTCTGCTTTATATTTTTGTAAGATCTTAGTTTATTAAATTTTGAAATTTCTCTTATAAACCTCAAGAAACTTCCATAATGACAAACCAATAATTCCAGAGCATAACCTGAAAATCCATGAATATAACTTTCTGCACCATAGCAGTCTTGAGCATAAACAAAAGTTTTTGCAAGAATAATCTCATCTGAAAGTTTTTTATTTTTTCTGATTTTCTTAAGAATATAATTAACATGAAAATAACTTAAATCAGTTATATTTTTCGCATCCTCGGGTTTTCTGATTTTCATAACAGGAATAACTTCTATTATGATTCCTTCAACAACCAATTGATAATAATCTCGAGAACCATGAATCTTTTTTGCTTTCCGTCCTAAAACTTTTCCAAGCAATTTAGATATATTATCACTTTCATATTTTTCATCAAACCTAACAAAAATATCCACGTCGTACTTGTCCTTTTTCACAAGAGTATTTTTAGCAAGCGAACCACCAATAAAGACTTCTGCCTTTATTTTCTTCCCTTTTAACTTCTTCTTCAAATCATTACAAAATTCATCAGTAGTTTTTTTAATATTACTAAAAGTATCATTATCTGGTTTAATTATTTCAATTTGCTGTTTTAAAATTTTATTTATGTTTTTCATTTTATTATATTATTTCTCCGGAATCCTTATGAATTATTAATTTCCTTAGATGAGTTCGTTTGTTTGCTTAATTTACTCATCTCTAAAACTTAATATTTTTGTAACTTAGTAATATTAGATAGAAAAGACATTATTTAAAAGTTATTTATTAACTAAAACCACTCCCAAAACTATCATACACACCGCCGATAAGTTCATTTCCTGCTTCTGTTTCTATTATAGGATAAATTTGAACCCCAGTAACACCCACCAAATTACCAGTTAAATTTATGCCATATGTTTTTGTTTCCAATTCTTTTAAAACAACAGTATCATTTGTAAAAACATATCCATTAACCCCATTTGTAAACACAAATTTTATTCCAGTCAAATCTCCTTTTCCAGAACCTCTTGCAATAGTAATGGTAGAAAAATTTCCTAATTGTGTTTGAGATGCATCAATTTCTAAATCAAGAGTTAGTCTTCCAATAGAAATATCGCCGGTTGTTCTTTTAACCAAGGGCTGCACAAGATTCCAGACAATAATCAAAGATACAATAACAATCAGAATAACCAAAACTACTGTTATGATATTTGCCTGCGAGCGTTTTGACTTTGACAAAATATTCTTTCTAATAACAAAGTCAAGGCGCGAGTTTGAGCGTTTAGAGTTTAGTATCTTTTTATTAAATGGAAAACTCTGAATGCGAGTTGCTGATTTACCTCTTTTCATAATACTCACAATTGATAATTCTTTTTAAAACTTTCTTTCCACAAACTTTATTAACATCTTTGTCTATTTTTAATTAAAATGCCAATGTCATTCCAATATTTATTATTAAATTAAAATTACTTAAATATTAAAATGCCACACCAATGCGTTCATTGCGGGAATATTTTTCCAGATGCTGCAGAAGAAATATTAAAAGGCTGCAGCTGCGGCTCTCATTTTTTTTATTATATTAAAGAAGGAATCAAAAAAGAAGCTGAAGAAACAATAGTTGAATTAGAAAAATCAGATAAACAGCAAATTGAAAAAGATATTAGGGAAATAACAGGGTTGGAAGACAAGCCGGAAAAACCAGTAGTTCTTGACTTGGAATCTGTAAAAGTAATAAAACCTGGGCAGTTTGAAATTGATATTGTCAACTTATTTTCAAAAAGAAGACCTTTGATATATAAATTAGAAGAAGGAAAATATATTATTGATTTGGTTGCTTCACTGCAGGTTTCTAATAAACAAATTGACAGGAAGATTAGGGATCCCAATGTTAGGTGATTTCATCAAGTCTCTCAAACAATCTTTCTAAATCAGAATCATTCTTAAAAACAAAATCCGCTTTAATATTTTTATTAAAAATCTTATATTCTTTAAACCATCTTTTTATATCTTCAGGATGTTTTTCTAATCTTTCTCTGTCTTTTATTTCTATTCTTTTTATTATCAAATTTTTTGGAACAACCATTTTTATAATAAACATATTCCATCTTTTTGATTTTGAAATCTTTAAAATATCTTCATAGTTTCTTTCTATACCCCTATCTAAAATAATAAGTTTATTTGTAAAAACAGGATTCTTTAATAAGTTCAGAATATGCTCTCCCAAGATAATCTCTCCATCCTCTTCTTTTTTTGTTATATTTTTGTCTATAATCTTCCTAATATCATCACTATTTATTCTAACAGCATTATATTTTTTCTCAATTTTTTTCGCAATATATGTTTTTCCAGAACAAGGAATGCCCACAAAACAAATAATTAATTTTTTATTTTGAACATTTAGGTTTTTAAGTTGTTTTTTGTGTTCTTTGTAAATTTTCTTAAAAGATTTTTCCAACGTCATAAATATAAAATCAAAAAGAAATTTAAATAGTTATCCCCTTCACCGCATCATAATCTCTAATTTTTTAGGGTTTTTTTCATTTTTTAGATTCTAGAATCCTTTTCCCCTTTAACATAATAAATAACCACTAAGATAATTATTACTATAACTGCATTAACCCAGTTGAAAAAATCTAATTTAACTACATTTGCACAAGGAGTTTCCACTATTTTTAAAGGGCAATTTTCAGCAGGCTCTCCAGTATACTTTAATATCCTCCTCTGAGTATCAAATTTTCCACATTCTTCTATTATTTTAGCATGATAAGTGCAGAAAATATGCTCTCCAATAGTTGCATTAAATTTACATGTATTTTCATTATAATCCCACCAGCAATAATAATTCTGACTATTATTACAATCCAGGAAACTGCAATCCCAATCTGCTTTATAACAAGGATCTATCTCGCACGTTTCTTCATTATTATAACCAGAACAAGTATTGGGAATAATTGAACAAAAATTACATTCTCCCTCAATTATTTTACTAGGAGGACAAGGTCCATCTGAACATTTCCATGCGCATAAAAATTCATCTTCAAAACCAGTGTGCTGAGTCCAGTCATTACATTCAATAAGATTATTAATTTCAAGACATTCAAATGCATCACATCCATCTTTACCACAATAAGGCACTTCAACACACTCATTATCAGAATTAAGTCCACAACCCGGGCCTTCACCAACTATATTACAGGGATTATTTATACATTCTTCAACAGAATAATCTTCACAATTTTCAATTACCAGACAAGCATCAGTTAAGTTAATACAATCATTAAGAAAAAAATTATCATCAAAATAACACTCTCCAATATCATGACACTCTTGTTCATCACATCCAAATCCTAACCAACCTCCGCAATCCTCACATTGCTGAGGTACAGTACACTGATTAGTAATAGGGTTGCAATATTCTCCTAAAACTGTACAATTACTATCACTTAAACACTCAACACATTCTCCTTCAGAACAATAAGGAGTGGCTCCACCACATGCACAATCAGAACACCAAGAACAATCTTCTCCAGAATCACAAACTCCATCACCACAATAAGATGCATCAACACAACCCCCTCCATCAAGTTCACAACCATTACCGCCAACAGGAGCAACATTACAAGGGTCATCAACACACTCTTGGTCAGAATAATCATTACACGAGCTAACAAGATCATTGCAGGCATCATTTAATACCACACAATTCTCACCAACAACAACTCCTCTATAATAACATGCTTCAAATATCTGACACTCATTATGACATTTATTATAATCACAACCACTAAACCAGCCATCACAATCTTCACAGCCAGCACACTCAGTTTGAGTGCACCCAACACCAATAATACACTCTTCCCAACTCTCGCACAAAGCACTATTAGGAGTATTTACACAATTTCCACTAGAACAACTATCAATTGTGCAGATTATCCCATCATCACAATGACTATCCTGAATACACTCAACACAATTTCCACTTCCAGCACAATAAGGAGTGGCTCCACTGCATGCAGAACCATAATTTTGCCAAATATCCTGATAAGTGCATGAACCTACAGAACAATAATAATCTCTTTTTTTCCTTTGAGGCTGATTTCCACTGCATTGATAATTATCTAACCAATAATCAGCAGGACAATGACTATCTTGAGTACACTCAACACAAGTTCCTGAGCCATCACAATATCCTGTTGAACAAGAAGTTCCTTGAGGCAGATTTTGAAACTCACAGCCTACAAAAGGACAATTCAAAACATCCTGAGTACACTCTTTTCCATCATCACAAGTGATATAAGGATGTTGGCAAACTCCTCCAGAACAACTATCTATTGTGCAAACATCACCATCATTACAATCACCAGCACTTATACACTCAACACAATTCCCAGAACCATCACAAAAATTAGGAGAAGTGCAGGCTTCATCAGTCCCTCTTGCAGAAACAGGATTATTTACACAGCCATTAGTACAAGCAGGTTCATAACATTGTAAATCAGAACAAGTTCCAACATCTGCAGGGCAGTTTTCTCCAGTTTGACAAGTTCCATCACCACAAACAGCAACAACCCCACACTGCCCAGCCACCTCCCCATTATTTGTCCACCAACAACTATCACAAGTTAAATAATTTGTTCCTTGACAAGAAGTATCTCCAGTTGAGCATACACATATACCTTCTATATAACTTTCTATTCTTGTATGAGCAGAATTACATTCTTCATCATTTTCTCCACTATATTGTTCTATTTTAAAAGATGTCGAATCTATATTAATTAGTTTTATAGAACTTCTCCCCCACCCATTATCACATTCAAACCAAGTCGTCTCTTGTATTATATATGTTTCTCCAATGTTAATATTTTATGTGGCCCCATCAATCTAAAAACTTGTATCAGAAATTATTTGAATTATATTTATTTTATACATTGTAACACGCCAAATACTAAC
>JAUUWR010000033.1 GCA_030588935.1 bacterium
AAATAGAAAAGAGGAGATAATTTTTGTAAGCCATATGGTTCCTAATAAATGTAAGTTAGATAAAATAAGTATGAAAAGCCCAAGAAAAGCAATTAGAGGAAAACATTATGGTTCTAAATTGATAAGGAGAATTATTAACAGACATAAACCAAAATTAGTTGTGTGTGGGCATATGCATGAAAATCAAGGGAAATGTAGAATTGGAAAGACCTTGGTGATTAATACAGGAGCAGCTTATGAAGGAAAAGCTGCCATAATTGAGTTTGATGAAGAAAAAGCCAAGGTTGGAAAAATTAAGTTTATTAAATAATTTTATATATCCTTAATTCTATTTCTAAGTATGGATGAATCAAAGATTAAAAAACAAGCAAAGCAAATTTTAGATAAATTTGCTGATGCACTTGCTAAGGTTGAGAAAGAGAGTAAAGAGGATTTTTATGTAGATAGAGAGGAATTTGAACGTGAAGAAGGTTCTGGAAAGGAATGTGAAGAAGATTTTAAAAAAAGATTTCTTGAAAATGCTCCTGAGCATGATGATGATTTTGTGATTGCTGAGAGGGGGAAGTGGAAATGATGTCAGTATTATTAACTAATAAAAATATATTGGGCTCGTTCACTTTGTTCACTCGCCTATATCATAAACCAAAAATCTGTAAAATGTTTATGGGACGAGGGAGAAGATTAAGCTAATCATCTTCCTACCTTAATATTTCATAAGATTCCAGTTGAATATAAAATAAATAAAATAAAAAATGATTCGTGAAAAACTAAAACAAATTAAATCAGGCAAATTAACAGCAGAGCAGAACATCAAGAATTTTATTAATAAAATTAAAAAAGAGAATGGAAAGATAAATGCTGTTTTGCATATAAATGAAAAAGCTATTGAACAAGCTAAGTTGGTTGATAAAAAAACTAAGAAAGGAAAACTTGCAGGAATTGGATTTATTGTTAAGTCAATTATTAATGTTCAAGGATTGATTTGTAATTGTGCTTCTAGGACTTTAAAGAATTATGTTGGGACTTATAATGCAACTGTGATTGATAAATTACTTGCTGAAGATGCTATTGTTTTAGGGATGGCTAATATGGATGAGTTTGCTTGCGGGAGTTCTGGTGAAAATTCTGCTTTTGGTGTTTGCAAGAACCCTAAAGCTTTGGATAGGATTCCTGGTGGTTCGTCATCTGGAAGTGCTGCTTCAGTAGCTGCTGGTTTTTGTGATTTTGCTCTTGGTTCTGATACAGGAGGGAGTATAAGAAATCCTGCTTCGCATTGTGGTGTTGTTGGTATGAAGCCTTCTTATGGTGCAGTTAGTCGATATGGTTTAATTGATTTATCAATGAGTTTAGATCAGATTGGGCCCCTTACTGATTGTGTTGATGATTGTGAGGTTGTTTATGATGTTATAAAAGGGAGAGATGAAAATGATTCAATTAGTTTGGATTATAAATCTGATAAATTTAAATCTAAGATTGTTATTGGTGTTCCTAAAATAAGTGTTGATAAAGGGATTTGGGAATTAATTATGAAGAGGGTTAAGGAAGTTTGTGAGAAAAATAAATGGGGGTTGAAGGATATTGGGTTAAAATATATTGATTTAGGTGTGCAGACTTATTATCTTGTTAATTATGTTGAGTTTTTTTCAGGGACGCGCAGGTTTGATGGTCGAATGTATGGTTTTAAAATTGAGGATGTTTGCGGTGAAGAAGTTTTGCGTCGGATACTTGGCGGAAGCGAGATTAGTAAAGCTGAGTTTGCTGGGAAATATTATCGTCGGGCTCTTAAAGCTAAGAAAATTATCGAGAATGAGTTTGCTAAGGCATTTAATAAAGTTGATATTATTGTAATGCCGACTGTTCCTAGATTGCCTCATAAGATTGGAAAAGAGATAAGTGTGGAAGATATGTATAATTATGATGCTTTGACTGTGCTGGCGAATTTAGCTGAGATTCCTGGTGTTAGTGTTCCTTGTGGTCGAATAGAGGGGATTCCTGTTGGGTTGCAGGTTTTGGGTGAGAAAGGGAATGATGAAATGTTGTTAAAACTTACAAAGGAGTTTGAATGAAAATAGGGATAATTGGTCCAAGTAAAGTTGAAAATAAAATAAGAATATCAAAAATAGCTGAAATAATTGCTAAATCAGGACATGAAGTTTTTTTAGTTCCTGATAAGGGTAGTTCTTCTGAATTTTTTGCTCAAGAGTATATTAAAAATAAAGGTAAGAAAGTATATTCTATTTTACCCTTAGATGATAAAGAGTTTGGTTATGATTGGGTAAATACTGATTTAGGAGAACAAGTTAATTGTGGGACTTGGAGAAATCAGCCTGAAAAGCTAAATGAAGAAACAGAAGCATTAGTCTCTCTTGGTTATGCTGCAGGAGGATTGATTGAGATAGGATATACTAAATGGTTTAAACCAAAGCCAGTTTACATTATAACAGATATAGATAATGAAAGACTTCCTTCAAAAATTGATAAGAAACTTGATATAAATTATATTTCTATTAATGAATTAAAGAAGATTTTAAAATGAACTTTAAACAGCAAAAAGCCAAACAACTAGTAAAAACAGACAAATCCAACATAGGCAAATGGGACTCTAAGATTAAGGGTTTGTGCGAGAAATTAAATAAGAAAAAAGAATATTATACAACGTCGAGTTGTGGGGGGAGGATTGTGCTTTTGAAAGCTTCAAATGAGAAAAAGCCAGATGCTTTTTTGTTTAGAAGCCATAAGAAGATTGGTTTTAATGAGCTTGGGAGGGTTTTGAGTGCAGTTAAATATGATGGTTTAGTTGAATTTAAAATGAATTCATGTATTTTACATGTTGCTTGTAAAAGTTTAGAAGATGCTCAGGAATTAGTTGATAGAGCTAAGTTTGCTGGATGGAAAAGAAGCGGGATTATGGCTACAGGAAAAAGATTTGTTGTTGAGTTGATTAGTACTGAAAATATTGAGTTTCTTATAATGAATAAAAGACAGGTTTTGGTTGATGATGATTTTCTTAAATTGATTGTTAAAGAAGCTAATAAAAGGTTAGGGAGAGTTTGGGAGAAGATTGGGAGGTTGGAACGAGCTTTAACATTTAAGTGATTATGATTGAATAAAAAATGTTGAAGGGAGAAGATTAATTTAGTATAATAATTTTTATAAATTTACTAATATCTTATTTTTTATGTTTAAAGCATTAATAGGATGGTGTTTGGAAAGAAAATTTGATTATCATGATCGGAGGCTAAATTCTGCTTGTAAAATTTATTATGATCCAAAAAGCGAATATTCTGGAGAAGAAGTAATGAAAGCTCGTCAAAGAAAAGAATATCATATTGGGAGATTAAAAGGTTTAGCTAAAAAATTAGACAAATATAATGAGAGGGAGATAGTGGAATTTGAAAAAGATGTGAGAAATTTCGTTAAATCTAAATGGAAAAAATATTGGGGTAAAAATTAATTTGATATTATTTTTTGGAATTCTTACAAAAATTTAAGCTATGTAGATGAGTCTTTGCCTAAGTTTTCTTTTGATTTGCTTAAGTGCCTTATTTTTTGAGCTTGTATTCTTGTAAATTACTAATAAATTTATTAAAATTTTTAGAAATTACTAATATTTATAATCATCTTTCAACACATAAAACTTTTTAAATAGAGAAATATACTTATTTCTAATTATAATCAATTTTTTGGCGGAAAAATTGATGAGTAAAGAGATGAGCACTCTTTTTTCTAGTTGTAATTATATTATGTAGAGGCAGCACTATTATTTAAAGTTAATGGTGGCCGTCTTTTTAGAAAAAAGATGGTGACAAAAAAATAGAGTGATAGTGGTGTGTTGAAAGGAGGTTAAGGAAAAAGCGAGATGGTTTTAGATTTTGCAAAAGAAGCAATTGAGAATCTTGATACACATAGTATTAATTTTGATGAGCTAAAAGCTGGCAAGGCTAATATTAAAATTTTTGGTATTGGCGGAATGGGTTGCAACGCAGTGACTTGGCTGTTTAATAAAGGAATCAGTGGAGCTAGTGTTTATGGGCTTAATACTGATGCACTTCATCTTAGTATAACTAAGGCAGATGAAAGAATTCTTATTGGCAGGGAACTTACAAGAGGATTGGGCGCTGGTGGCCAGGCTGAAGTTGGCAGGGAAGCTGCAAAAGAATCTATCTCTGAATTGAAAAAATCTGTATCTAATGCAGATATGATTTTTGTTATTGGCGGTATGGGTGGTGGAACTTTTACTGGAGCAGGGCCTGTATTTGCTCAGCTTGCTAAAGAAACAGGGGCAGTTGTTATTGGAGTAGTTACAATGCCTTTTGAGTGCGAGAAAGCAAGAATAGACAAGGCTGAATTTGGACTGCAGGAATTAAGAGATCAGGTTGATACTGTAATTGTTATTGATAATAACAGGCTGGTTGATATTGCAGGACAATTGCCAATACAACAGGCATTTGCAGTTGCTAATGAATTAATTAGCACTATGACTAAAGGGATTGTGGAAACAATTACCTTACCTAGTTTAATTAATTTGGACTATGCAGATGTTTCTGCGATTATGAGGAAAGGCGAAGTTGCTGTTATTGGTATTGGCGAAGCTGACTCAAGCGATAGAGTTAATGAAGCTGTTCGGCAGGCTCTGACACATCCATTGTTAGACGTGGATTACAGAGGTGCGAATGGTGCTTTGATTCATATCACTTGTGGTCCTGACATGAAGTTAGAAGAGTTCAGCCAAATAGGGAAATTAGTTACAGAAAACATTGCCTTAGAAGCTCAGGTTATTATCGGAGCAAGAATAGACAAAGATTTTGAAGGCAGAGTCAGGGTTATAACCATAATGACTGGTGTATCAAGCCCATATATCTTAGGAAAACATAGAATCCGGGATTTTGAGGCAGAACCTAATCCAGAATTTTCTGAATTAGGTATCGAGGTCGTTAGAAATTAATTACTTTTCAGGGGAATCCGCGTCTTTATTTTTATTGCCTGCCCTTTTTGGGTGGGCTTTTTTATTTTAATTTGCTGATATTATTTTTTTAGAATCTTAATGAATTATTTATGGGTCGAAGTAGAAAACTTAAGCTTCTTCTCTGAGTAAATTAATATTTTTGTGAGATATTAGTTCTTTATAGAATAAGCGAGTGGGCTAATATTATTTTTAAACACAGATATACTTATAAATTCTAAAGTTAGTAGATTATTATGGAAGAATTGATTCTTGAAGGAAATAAGTATAAGGGAAGATTTTTAGCTGCAGAAGGAAAAAATAGAAGGTGGAGAGGCAGTCATTATTCAGAACACTTAGTAGATACTAAATATTGGGAAGGAAAAGGAATTATAACAGATAAGGAAACAAATGAAGAGCGTAGTTTTTTATTTAAAACTGAGGAAAAAGATTATAGCTGTGATGGTTTAGAAGATGAGATAATGGATCTTAAAAGGTGGCCTTCTTATGACATACCTAAAATTATAAGAAAAGAGAAAATTGTTGATTTAATATTACAATCTATGTATGAAGATACAAAAAATAGGAAGGATGAAGAGATTATTCCAACTGTATATCCCCCTACTTTGAAAATGGAAGAATTAGTAGAAAAAGGATTAGTAGCTGAAAAATCTGGACAAATTAGGCTCCCGTTAACTTCTTAAATTTAATAATCAATGCGTCCCAGTCTTCCTGATTGGTTTTTTATATTTATTATTCCAGGTTTCGAAGAAAATTATATTTCCTAAATTTGGTTTGGATTTTTGCTTTGTCTTGTCTGTTTTATGAGGGTATGCGATTGGGAGAACTGCTTCGACTTCGATTTCATCTGGGATTTTTAGTGTGTTTTTTATTGTTATATCTGAAAAAGCTCCTACCCAGCAAGAAGCTAATTTCATATCAGTTATTTTTAATAAGAAATTTTCAATTGCAGCTCCTGCGTGCTGTTTGATGTATTTGTCTGCTCTTTTATCATACATTATGTTAGTTCTTTTGGAATCAGAACAGACAACTACGAGCACTTGAGCTTTTTTGATAAATGGCTGCTGGCACGCTTGTGTTATTTTTCCTATTTTTTCTTCATCTTCTATGATTATGAATTTTAATATTGGAAGGTTTCCTGGAGAAGGTGCTAAGTTTGCAGCTTCAATTGCATCAATTATTTTATCATATTTTGGTTTTTTGTTTGAGTAGTTTCTGATTGATGCTCTTGTTTTTAGTGTTTTGTTTAAGTTCATGTTTTAATTAAGAAATTAGAGTTTAAAAGAATTTGGTTGTGAGACGTCTGAGGTTGGACTCGAACCAACGACCCTTCGGTTAACAGCCGAATGCTCTACCAACTGAGCTACTCAGACATAATTTTGTTAGAATAAATTAATATTTAAAGTTATTTGTTTGATATTTTTTGACTAAACTTAGGAGGCTTCGCCAACCTAAGTTTTCTTATTTTACTAGAATCTCGTAAATTTTATTCGTTCTAAAGATGATTAACAAAGCGATTATAAATTAGGTTCTATTAATAAAAAAGAAAAATTAGGGTTAGATTTATCTTCCCTAATTTTTAATAAAATCAAAACAAATAAAAGATCACCCCAAATCCATCTTCCCTCTTAATCTCTCCTTCTTTTTCTCTCGTTCTAATCTCCCATAAACATGTCCTTGTTTGCTTCCTTGGATTATAGAAGTTAGGGCTTGAATGGCATATTCTATTTCTTCTGCATTGCCGATAATTCCTACTTGATTGTCTTTTAGGGATATTGCACAATTTGTTAATTTGTTTAAGGTTTTTAAAGTTCTGCCGTGTTTTCCGATTATTCTTGCCCTTATATTTTCTAAACTATGTTTTTTAGTTATATCTTTTATGTTTAAAGTTTGAAGGATTGTATTTTCGTTTTTTAATAATAATGCTCTGTCAACTGAAAAACCTAAATTAATTGCTTCAATTACTTGGAGTGCGGTGTATTCTTCTTCTGGGTTTCCGTCGATAAATAAGTTTTTTTCTTTGTTTGTTATTTTGACTTTTAGTGTGGTTTCTAATTTGTTTTTGTTTTGCAGGATTTTTTGGAGGTGTTCTGTTAGTGTTTGTTGCATTTTAGATTATGTTTTTAGGATTTTATTGAATGCTATGTTAACTTCTTCTTCCATACCTTCTATATAATTGAGATTGGAAAGTTTTCCTGGAGTAATCCATTTAAAGTCTTCAAAATCTTCAGAAATTTTTACATCTTCTGATTTAACAATTACTTCAAAACAAAAACCAACAACATTGTGTCCATCAGGTCGAATAAAAGTATAATCTTTAAGAAATCTTTTGTAGTCTTCTATTTCTAAACCAACTTCTTCTAGAATCTCTCTTTTTAAGGTTTCTAAGATATTTTGTCCTTTTTCAACTTTACCTCCTGGAAAAGCCCATTTTCCAGGGTATGCAATTTCATTTTGGTTACGTTTTATTACTAAAAATCGGTCTTTAGATTTATTTTTTATTAATGCAGTAATAGCCACGATATGTTTTTTGTTATCCATATTTCATTTAGAATTCTCCCTCAACATCTTTCAAAAACCCTTTCCTCTTTAACCACTCAATTGCAGCAGGAGTATATTTGAATATAACATCTCCTCGTTTATCTCCTTCAAATTCCCAGGGTTTTACAATGACTGTGTCTCCTGGGCGAATCCATAAGCCCCTTCTTTTTGCACCTGGAATTCTGCAATTTCTTTCTTTTCCATCTAAACACCTGACAATCATTCTGTTTGCCCCTACTCTTTGTTCAACTACTCCTAAAACCTCATCATTTCTTGGAGTTCTGACTCTTATAAATGTTGGTTGTTCTGTGGTAATTTGCTTGTTTTTCTTTGCTTTATTTTTGAATTTATTTGGTTTCATATTAATTGATGTTGATTTTGGTTTAAAAATGCTTTTATTTATAATTTTCTAACTTATAATTCTAATTATTAATTCTTAGTTTTATGGATCTAGTATAGCCTAAAACACTTAATTTACACAATAAATAAGTTTAAAAGCTATGAAAACATAGTATTTTTAATAAACAGGAGGATAAAATGACAGAAGGATACTGTGTAAAGTGCAAGAAAAAGGTGGAAATGAAGAACCCAAAAGAGTCAAAAACCAAAAGGGGCACAAAAATCGCAAAAGGAAAATGCCCTAATTGCGGAATAACAGTTTGTAGAATGGGCGGAATAACTAAGTAAATCTTTATTTTATTTAGTTTATAATTCTCTTAAATTTTATTATCTTTATAATAAAATTTATAACTATTGGTTTGGATGTTAATATATTGGGCTTGCTCACTTTGTTCGCTCGTTTATTTGAATAATACTAGAATCTTACAAGAATAATAGTTCGGAAGATGAGGGGCTTAAGCTCACTAAATGAACCAATATTAAGCGCTTATTATTGTAGGGATATAAGTTAAAAAATAAATAACAACCGAAGGTTGACTATCGAGGGAAAGGTGACTTGTTAGGAAAACCGTAGGTTTTCATACGAAATGCAAATAAAAATTCATGAATCATATAGAAAACTTGTTGCTGTTTGTGATTCTGAGCTTATAGGGAAAACCTACTCGCAGGGCATAAGGCAAATTGAGATAAAGGAAGGATTTTTTAAAGGGGAGGAAAAGAATAAGAAGGAGATTATAGAAATTCTAAGGAAAATGCAGAGCGAGGATGCTATATTTAATATTGTTGGTGAAGAATCTGTTAAAACAGCATTAGAGGCAGGGGTAATTGATGAAAAGGGTGTTATGAAGATTGATGGAGTGCCTGTTGCTTTGGTTTTGCTTTAAATCTTAGCCCTTACACTATGCTTGGCTCCGCAAGCTAAACAATGAACAAAAGTAAATCTTTTATCTTTTATTAGTTCTGTGTCGGGTTTTTTGCATTCTTTGCAGATGACGAATTCTTTGGCATAATCTTGTATTTTTTCGTTAATTTTTGCAGAAGAGATTTTTCTTTGTAAAATAACTCTGTTGTTTTTGATTGCTCCTGAAGTAGCTAATTCTTTTAGTAAGAATTTTAATAAATGGTTTTGGTCTCTTCTTAAATAAGAGGCGATTTGCTGCAGATTTGTGAGTATTGTTTTTGTTCCCTCTGCATGTCCTTGTATTTTTGGAATTTCAAACCTCTCACTATGTGTGATTGGTTTTATTTGCTTGTATGCTTGTTCTAGGAGTTTGTTGTATTGTTCCATAGAAAAATTATGAAATAGGTGTTTTTAAATGTATTTTCTGGTGAATAAAGATTTATAAATAATGATTAATGAATTGATTAATGGATATTGTATGTGGTTTAAGATATGAAAGCGGAATAGAAGAATTAGAGACTGAAGAACAATTATTTTCTATATTTACAGAATTAAAAGAAAACTATAATAAGTTTAGAGAAAACTTTGAAATATCAGATTGTAATGGGGACCCCATAGATAATTTTTCAGATTTTTTAGTTCAGGCAATTAATGAAGAAGCAGGAATGGTTTTTTTAAAAGGAAGTGGAGAAATTGCAGGATTAAGTGTTAAAAACGCAACTCTTGAATATAATTTAGGAGATGTTGTAACATTAACAGAATATTGGGACATTCATAGGGCGAGGGATTGTTATGCCTGTCATAATAAAGAGTCTTATTGGGTTGATGAAGATACAAAAGAATCTGAATGTAAAAAAGATCATGAACCTATGAATTCTCAGAAATGTGGAGATGATTTTGATTCTCATATTAAAAATTCTAAAGGAAAAGCAGCAAGAACTTTGCAAGAGATGGTTGAAGCTGCAGTTAAGATTTGATATTTATATAGAAATTAAAGAAAAAGTTTGCTTTTAAATGTTGCTTTGATGTAAAAATTCATTTATTGACATTCATAAGGAAAGACTGTTTCAGGCATTACATTTTCTAGATTTATTGATTTCAAATAATCAGAAAGCCTTTGTTTAACATTAGAAAGGGCTAGAGAAACGTCCCAAAATATCTCGCTGCCAATTAGATATTGTTTTAATACTTTACTTTCTTTTATATTAATAATATCAACAACTAGGTCTTTCAAATCTTGTGGTAATTGCATAAACACTGGTTGTCTTTTAGTGGTGTATGTGTGATTTCCAATAATTTCCAAGGTCACAAAACTCAGACCTTCATTAACATTTTCTATTTCTTTAACTAGTCCTGATGTTCTTTGTTTATTCATGAAAATTAGGAGTTTAGAGGGTTTTTAAGGTTGTTGTTGAGAATAGTTATTTTTTTAAATATAGAAAATATCTATTTTTATGGAAGAAAAAGAAACTTCTGACTTGCAAGAAGCATTATTTCAAAACTTTTCTAAAAATTTAGACACTCTTTTATGTAAATTAGATCCTCTTAATCATGTTAGTGATATTTATTATAGTGATGTGCCTTATCATGCTTTGGTTCATATTAAAGATTCTATATCTTCTAGGTTAATAGATGGTAAAGAATTTCTTGATTTTGTTAGAGGAACTAAGCCTTTTTGTGTTGATTCAAGTAGGATTGTTTCTAAAGAATATTATTTTAATAATAATGCTGTTTGGGAAGAAGATTTATGTAAGGTGAAAAGAGTTTTATTTAGGCGAACAAAAAAACCAATAAAAGTGAGGCTGTGTTTTTATTCTACTCCAGAAGTTCGAAATTATACGGAGATAATGCATGAAATAAAACCTCGTTTAGGGAAAAGACTTGGATTAACCTAAATAGTGAGTTTTCAAAGAGTAAAACGTTTGTTTTTTTATT
>JAUUWR010000060.1 GCA_030588935.1 bacterium
AATGAATCAGATTATTTCCTTAGCCAGTAATGACATTCAAATACCATCAGCTTTTATGGGCATGTTATTATTAGGTTTTGTTGGTTTTCTATTATTAGGTGTGTTATTTTATTAGGTAGAGATGAGCAAATACAAAAGGAGCTATCAAAATGAGTGAAGAAACATTGAGTGATAAAAGACAAGATTTAGGAATAGACAGACTTGAAGCTTTTTGGTATCCAGAGTCACATGTCAAAGAAAAAATCCAAGAGTTTTTAGTGGAGTTGAAAGATTTTATAACAGAAAATATGCCTAAAGAAACAAGAAGACATTATTCAAGAGCAGGACTTTTATTAATGATTAAGCAGAAAATTGACAAACTTGCCTTAAAACATTTAGGTGAGGGGATTTTGAAATGAAAAAAGAAAATGACATTTAGTATTGAAATAAACAGATGGACAATTCAGAGATTAGAAGAAGCGATTAAGAAATATAATAAGGATGCTGATTATAGAATTACTGATTATTTAGATATGATTCATAAATTATTGGAGTTTTACTTACAAAATGAAAAAAGAAAATAAAACTTTGAAAGATATAATAAAAGGACAATCTCTTGGAGATTTATACTGGTATGTAGAACTAAAAGCCGAAGCTGTGAAGTGGGTTTTAGATATCCGAAATTCAACACCATCAACATCACAAAAGAAAGAAGATATCCGATGTTTTTCTGAGTCTTGGATTAAACATTTCTTCAACATCACAGAAGAGGATTTAAAATGAAAAAAGATTATAAACTTGATGAAAATACATTATTTCCAATAAGGCAGGAAGAAAGTGAGAAGAAGTTTTGGTGCATACCTAACGAAATTTATGAACCTTTAGATAAAGAATTTAATTTTGATTTTGACCCTTGTCCTTATCCATTTAAAAAAGATGGAATTGAGGCCGAGTGGAGAAGTGTTAATTGGGTTAATCCTCCATTTAGAAGAGCAGATGCTATAAATGGGCATGGTCCTACAGCATTTGTTAGAAAAGCAATAGAAGAGCAAAAGAAAGGAAAAACTTCGGTCCTAATTCTTCCAGTTTTATCTTTATTAAATATGTTATTTGAAGCAGGAGCAGAAGTTAGGTCATGTGGCCGTGTTAAGTGGATACACGCAGAAACAGGTGAGAGATGGAAACAACCTTCAAACTGTGCTTTATTTATTTTAAGAGGTAAAAAACTTAAAAAATGACTGAAGAAAGTTTAAGTGATGAAAGAGGACATATTTTAATGCCTGATGGCAGTAGAATAGATTTTATAAGTTGGGAAGAATTTAAGGAAAGACGAGCTAAACTTATAGGAGAAAAATTAAGATGAGTGAATATTGTTATCAATGTTTGAAATGTGGATGTTTTAAGGAAGATTGTAAATGTCCAAAATTTGATGACCCTATGGAACCTTGGAAAAGTATGTCTAATGAAGAATTATTTGGAGAAAAATTAAGATGAAAATTGAAAATGAATTATGTTGTAAATGTAAGAAGAACAAAGCAATAGGATATTTTGGAGTTGGAGACCCAGATATAAAACCAGTTCCTTTATGCAAAGAATGTAAAATAAAAATGCAAATGGAAATATTTGATATAATGAATAAATATAGAAAATGAAAATCACAAATCATAGTCAGCATGGGGGTTGGACTGACACACGACTTAATTTTGAAAGAGAATTAGATTCTCGTTTAATTTTATTTTTCATTAAGACCCCCGCTCACAATGGAGACGAGGGTAAGGAGAAGGATTGTGCCTTGACACTTACTGGAACACAATCGCGGGTTAGAATCCTGCCGTCTCCAATTTGGGATATGCTGATAGCGCTGCCCAGACATGGTGATGTATATCTCACCTGACACCTCGGAAAAGCTCTACGGAGTAAGGAACCAAGGTTCCTTAACGGGGAATAGTCCTTAGGACATCAAACATAGAGATAAAAAATGAAAGAAAAAAAAGAACTTAATTGGATTGGAGTTGTGTTCTGGGGTGTGATTGTTTCGCTTTTCTTGTTATTTTTCGTTTGGTGGTGTATTCATACTTAGTGATCATAGTTACCGAGAGAGTTGGAGTAACAAACAAAAATTCTGTAATTCCAAAACACAATTTTTTATCGAGACTCTCACGTGTCAGGAATGTCTAAACCGTAAGGCAGACAAGGTCAGTTATTGCAGTTATAGATTGGTATATCCGTCAAACCCTTTTAAGTTCCTGGCACTTTTTCAAATGAAAAATTAGACGGCTAACCGAATTAAAATAATATGAAAATTAATAATATGGTCAAGTATAATGAAAAGAAACAAGATATTTCTAAATATGTAATGTGGGCCATAGTTTCAGCGATTATTTGTTTTATAATCTTAAATGTTTTAGTTATGTTTGGTGTTATTGTTGTTAAAGTAATGATTCAATATTGGTGGATTTCGCTTGTTATAATCTTCATCTTGATAATATTCAGAAAAATTGGTAGAAAAAAGAAAAAATGACACTTAAACCAGATTGTCCGAGATGCGGCTCACATAAAAATGTTGTGGATTTTGCAACTTATTGGAGATGTGCTTTTTGTGGAACTAAAATTTCCAAAGACATCAAGCAAACTAAATTAAATTATTGGGTACAATGATAGTTCCAATAGACAAATTTGAAACATGGTTAGAAAATAAGAATCTTAAAAAAAGAACTATAGAAAATTATATTTATTATTATAATAAATTTACGTATGAGTGTTTTAATCAAGAAACAATAAGTCGTTTTCTTTCTATCAAAGCAAATAGAAATAGCATAGCAAGAAGTTTTTTAGTTAATTTTCAAAAGTTTTTAAAGGTTAATTATAAAGAGCTTGGCTTTTCGCAAGAATTTAGGATGGAAATAGCAGAAGTAGAGCTGCCTAAACTTACTGGGAGGATCAAAGAAAGATTAGTTAAACCAATTCCTCACGAACAAATACAATTATTAGAAAAGGCTTTGGAAACTGAACAACTTAAATTGCAGCTTCTTTTAAGTTATTATTGTGCTTTAAGGTTAGGAGAACTGCTTAAAATTAGTATTATGTCATTTAATTGGGAAATATGGAAACAAGATGTTTCTAAAATGGGAGAGTGTAGAGTCTACGGTAAAGGAGATAAAGAAGGAATAGCTTTAGTTCCTGCCGTACTTATGAAAAGAGTATCTATTTATATTAAAAATAACAAATTTAATTCTGTAAATTCAAAGATTTTTATTAGTGATGATGGAGATATTAATTTAAAAAACAAATCTAGAACCTGGCAAATGAAATTAAGAAAGGCAGGGATTGTTGCAGGAATTACTAAACTAGATGGGAAGGATAAGCCAATATTGGATACAGTAGTTCATCCTCATCGATTAAGACATTCTTATGCTTCTTATTTATTAAATGAAAAAGGATTGAATTTAAAAGAAGTTCAAGAAGTCTTGAGACACGCATCATTGCAAAGCACACAAATTTACACACATATTAATAAGGAGTCCCTAAAAGAAAAGTTAAGTCATTAATTCCTAACATTCCTTATTTTCGCGAGTTTTTTAATATTAAGGTAATTGTTTTCTTTCCTATATGTTTTTTGGGAATGTTTAAGTGAGCAGAAGTTCCAAAAGCTTTTACTTCTCCTCTTATAACTTCATCTATGTTCATTTCGTCAAGTTGTTTCTTTAAACTTTTTATATCTTTATTTTCCATTTTATATTTTACTCTCCTTTTGTTTGGATGTTTTGTCTGGAAACCATAATTTACCATTAGGTAATTTAATCCCATTAGTAGTTTCTTTCTGTTCTCGTTTATATTTTAAATATCCACTAACAAAAATCATTAATGTTCCCAAAATAAATAAAGTTAAACCTTCTTTCCATGTTGAAGCTAATTCAAATATCATTTTAAAAAAATAAAGGCTGGAATCCAGCCCTCTTAAGAAGTTTAATTTTTGCAAGGTCCACATATTGCCTTGCGAACAATCTTTGTATGAATTGTTTTATTTTCATATATATAATAGATATATATACTTTATAAAGATTATGGTGATAAAGTATATATAATAGATATATGCTTTATTAGGAATTTTAGCGACCTACTGATTCTTTTTAAAAAATTTAAGTATAGACAAATAAAATCTTTTGATTGAACCTTTTTTTCTTTCTAATCTACCAATTCTTGATGGAATACAATTACACATTTTTTTATTTCTTCTTCCTCTTTCTAATTTTCTTTAACTTTTTGAAGTGCTTAACTCTTTGAGCATCTTTAGTTAATTTATGATTATTTTTCTTCATTTTGTCATATTAATATTTGAAAAATCAAAAGAATTATTAGCATAAGTATGAGTATAAATAGGCTTTACTATTTCTATGCCGTCTTCACTAAAAGAAAAATCTGCCAGGTTCATATCTAAAGACTTGCAAGAACAAGCATAATTACCACCACTTTCCTTTAATTTAATTGCACTATATCTGAAAGGATCATCTACACATTTGCCATTTTCTATTATAAGCACTATCAACGTTATGATAAAAGCAATGGCTAAAATTATTGTTATTGCTATCGTGAGAGTTGATTTAGTTTTGGGTTTCATTTTTTTTAAATAAGCATATAGATTCTTTTTTTTTGTCTTTAAGAATATCTGGAAATTGTGGCCGAATTGGAAAAAAGAAGTTAAGAAGGAATCGTTTAATTTTTCCCATGATTATTTTAAATCCAAGTTTAAATTTTTTAGAAAACTTATCATTCTAGAAAATAAGTTAGGAGATTTTTTTATTATTGATTTCCTCTTAGTTATTAAAGTAGATTTTGGGTCTTTTGGAGATTGTGATTTTAACTCTTTTTTTATATCACATTCCTTTCCATCCATAAAGAACCTTTTATTCTGTTTTTCTATTTTATTAACAATATCTTTTAACATTTTATTATTTTCAAGCATAAGTTTGATTTTGAATATAAAAAACCATAAAGCACAAAATACTAAAATAGATAGTATAATTTCCAAAATCATTTCATTATTACCCCACTACCTGCTTTTGTTTCTGCTAATTGAATTAATTGGTCTGCATGTTCGATTAGAGTTCCCACTTGATCAATTAAAATTCCCACTCTAGAAATTATGAATATAAAAGATAATGTTAGTACAAATATAAGAACTATTAAGCCTATTACGTCTTTAAATTCTCTCCACCATGGTTGAGATTTGTCACGATAATTTCTTTTAATTAACTCTTTAAGATTTGTTAAAGCATATCTCATATCTGTATGATCATACTCCAGATTAGCTTCTGTCATCTCTTTGTTAATATTCTTCATTGCAAAATTGACTATTTCCCTATTATTCCTTATAGCAAACCAATAAGCATCTTTTCCCATTCTTTTCACAGGTCTAGGTAAATACATGTCCTTTTTTTTGATATAAAAAACATTAATGTTAGTTCCAGGAATAATTAATTCACATGCTAAATCTTCGCCTATTGGAATCATATTGTCATGGACTTCTTCGAACCAGAATATTTTTTTATTATAACGTTTTTTCTTTTTCTTGAGATAAAAAACAAAATAGAAAATTCCTCCAACTAAAATAAATAGAAAAATAAGTAATATCCATTTTCCAGCAGTGCCTAAAGCACTAGAAATATCAAAATCTCCAAATATATTTTCTGTTCCAGGTATTCCAAAAACCATATCTAATAAGATAATCTGAACCTTTTAAATCTTCGTTTTTGTTAACAAAAAATAAAAAAAATAAAAAAAATAAATTAGATTAATCAGTATCCTGAATAACCAGAGCTTTTTTTCTCCTTACCACCCTTTGCAATTTGCATCACAATAGCAAGTAAGCCTACTAACATGAAGATTAGTAAAACTATAGCTGCAATAGTGAAGAAAGT
>JAUUWR010000087.1 GCA_030588935.1 bacterium
CATGGGAAGAGCTAGTTACGGAGTCACTGGAATAAAAATGGGTAAGGACGATGAGGTTGTTAGTTTAGAAGTTCTAAAAACCCAGGCAATTTTAACTATAACAAAGAACGGATATGGGAAGAGAACAGCTGTAAAAGATTATAGAAAAACAGCAAGGGCAGGGAAAGGTGTGATTAATCTGAAAGTTACACAAAAGACAGGAAATGTTGTTACAACAATCTCTGTAAATCCAAAAGATAGTATAATAATAACAACTGCAAAAGGAATGGTAATTAGGACTTCTCTTAGAAATATAAGGGTTATGGGAAGAACTGCACAAGGAGTTAGAATAGTTAAACTGCAGCAAGGAGATAATGTAACAGATTTAATCAAAGTTCAGGAAGCTAATGGTGAAGAGTGATTTTACCAACCACTTTTTTCTATAGCTTTTCTTGCTTTATCTAAGATATATCTTGGAATTTCAATTTGATATTTCATCTCTTTTAAAGAATCTCTTAATCTTTCTAAGGTTATTCCTTTCATTGCTGTGCATATAGCAGTTTCAGAAGCTGGATAAAATTCTTTATTAGGAATTTCTTTTTTTAATCTATAAAGTAATCCATTTTCAGTTGCTATAATAAATTCTTTCATATCACTTTGTTGACAATATCTTAAAATTCCTTCTGTTGAAGCTAAATGTCTTGCTCTTTTTCTGATTTCTGACAAGCATTCTGGATGAGCCAATACTTCTGCTGTTGGATATTTTTCCATTGCACTTATCAGATCCTCTAAAGAAAGTTGATTATGAACAGGGCAAACGACTTCTTCTGAAATTGGAATAACTTTTTTTCCGCTCTTTTCAGCGACATAGTCTGCCATATGAATATCAGAAGCCCAAACAATAGTATCTGTTTTCATTCTTCCTGCAACTTCAGTAATATTCGCTGAAGTAGTTAAACAATCCCCATATGCCTTCATTACTGTTGGAGTATTTGTATAAAGTAAAGTTTCACTTCTAGGATTGTTTTTTTTTGCTTTTTTCAAATCGTCTAGATAAAGCATTAATGCCATAGGACATTTTGCATTTATATCTGGCAATAATACTATTTTTTCTGGATTTAGAATTTTGGCTATATCTGCTTGGACATCTACACCACAATAAATAATTACATCTTTATTAGTATCTTTTGCTTTTAATGACAAAGTTATAGAATCTCCCAAAACATCTGCAATATCTTGAATTTCTGGTCTTTGATAATTATGAGCCAAAATTACAGCATTTCTTTTTTCTTTTAGTTCTAAGATTTCTTTTTTTAAATTTCGAATATAGTTTTTTCTATGCATTTTGATAATCCTCCCCACTTTCTAAGAATTCGAGATATTCATCATAAGATTTTTTTAAATGAGGAAATCTTTTAATTTTAGATTTCCTTCTATTTCCATAATTCTTATTTAGAATAAAAGAGGTAAAAATATCTCTTTGAGCTTCCTCTAAATCATTTTTATTCATCTTATCTAATCTTAGAATTAGTTCATCAGAACTATACCTTGCAAAATCATCAGTAGTTATTCTATTTTCACTTTTATATTGTTCATATAAATCAGTTCCAGGAAATGGTGTTAAAAAACTTATTCTTATATCATCAAGTGGTAATTCTGAAATAATTTTCTTAGTTCTTTCCACTGTTTCTTTTGATTCTATTCTTGGGTCCCCTATAATAAAATAACCTTTATTAATTAAACCAATAGAATCTCCTACTTCTAAAATTTCTCTTATTCCATCTAAACTTAATGGTTTATTATAATCTTTTTGAATCTCTGGAATAACTGTTTCAATACCATAAGAAACTTTACTACAACCAGCATCTTTCATTGCTTTTAGAAGCTTTTTATTAGCAAGAGGTCTTCCATTTGAATCTGCTATTCTTAACATAGCATACCAATTAATATCTCCTTTTTGCTTTTTCAATTCATTACAAAGCTCATAAACCTTTTCAGAATTTACATTAAAAGTAAGATCTGTAAAAAATAAAGTATTTGTTCCAAACCTTTTTTGTAATTCTTTAATTTCTTTAACAACATTTTTAGCAGAACGCCATTTTACATTCTTACCCCAAATATTTTTTGAAGCACAATAACTACAACCATAAGAACAACCCCTAGAATATGCTATAGAAGTAACAGCATTTTGATCTGACCTAGAAGGATACATTATACTATTTATTATAGTTTCTTCTAAATTTTCTTTTGCTCTTAATGGAAATGGTAATTCATCTAAATTTTCAATTCTTTCTCTTGGTCCTGTAAATTTAATACCATTATCCCAATAAACAATTCCTTTAACTTTTTTTGGATCTTGGCCCTTATCAAGAGCTTTAATTAAATCTCTAAATACATACTCTCCTTCTCCAACAATACCATAATCAATTACTTTATCATCTATACTTTGAGGATGAGAACTTATATGAACACCACCAAACACAGTATAAATATTACTATCAGTTTCTTTTATTACATTAGCAAGACTTTTACTCAAAGGAAAATTATAAGTCATTGTAGAAAATCCAACTAAATCTGGTTTTGTGTCTAATATTTCTTGTAAGAATTTATCAGCTGATTTATTTTTCTGTTGTAGGATATTAACATCATAATCTTCTTGTTGCAAAATAGCCCCAATATACTCTAAACCAAGTGGCTCAAAAGAGCTATGCCTAGTAAAAACACCTGGTTTCCATAATCCTGCATTCGCTTCTATTAGTGTTATATTCATATTCTTTCCTCAATTGCTGGCATTATGTTACTCATTTAAATCCTAGTGGTTCCATTTAGCACCACAAAATTTATATAATCAAAACTCCCTTTTTAATTATGCAAGAAACATTGGAAAAATCTGGTCTGACAAAAAACGAAGCCAAAGTATATTTGGCATTAGTTAAAATAGGGGATTCTCTAGCCAGCACTATTGCAAAGATAACTACTCTGCATAGAAGGCCTGTTTATGATTCTCTAGATAAACTTATTGAGAAAGGGCTAGTTTCTTATAATATAAAATCTGGAAAAAAATATTTTCAAGCTCAAAATCCTGAGAAGATTTTATCTATATTAAAAGATAAAGAAAATGAGATTGAACAGATTTTACCAGAATTAATCTCAAAGTTTAATGCAACCAAGCCAGAAGTGTTTTCAGAAATTTATGAGGGTAAAGAAGGATTAAAAACTGTTATGGAATTAATATTAAAAGAAAACAAAGATTGGTTGAGTATTGGTTCTACTGGAAGGGCCCATCTGTTATTCCTTATTTTTTAGAACACTGGCATAAGAGAAGGATAAAGCAAAAAATACAGTTTAAAACTTTGATAGCAGACACGCTAGAGGGAAGAGAAAGAACAAAAAAATTTTCAAAGATTGGTATGGCAAAAGTTAAATTCTTGCCTAAAGAAATAAAACATCCTCAGACAATCTGGATTTTTGGAAATAAGGTTGCGATAATACTGGTTTCTATAGAGCACCTAACAATTTTTCTGATAGATAATAAAGAAATAGCTGCGTCGTTTAGAGATTATTTTAACTGGATGTGGAAGAAGTAGAATTATTTCTCCTCAATATCTTTTATTTATAAAGAATTCTTAAGCAGTTTCATTTGTTTCAGTTTCATTTTCTTCCTCCTCATCCTCTTCCTCAATATCTCTTGCCAAGAATCCCCACCAAGGACCTCTTTCTCTAAGGATTTCTCCTGTTTCAGAATCAATAAACCATTTAACTTTTTCTTTTACTTTAAACAACCCTAAGAATCGTGCTTCTTTTTCAGCTCCGTATTCATACTCTCCATTTTCATTAAGAGTAATGTTTATGTTATTAAGTC
>JAUUWR010000030.1 GCA_030588935.1 bacterium
GGAATTGTTTTAGATCCTTTTATGGGTAGTGGGACGACTGCAATTGTTGCTAAAAAATTAGGTATGTATTTCTTAGGTTTTGAAATTAATAAAAATTATATTAATATTGCAAATAGGAGGATAAAAAATGCATCCTGAAATTCAAAAAGATATTGGAGAAGAGATCATGATAAAACTAAAAGAATTAGAGAGTAAGATAATCAAATTGTTAAATATTAAAAATGAAAAAGAACTCTCAGATCCACTTGTTCTTGGAAACAGAACTTAAAGAAAAGTTAGAAAAAGAAGCCCAAGGACAAAATATTTCTTTTTCTGAGTTATGCAGACAAAGATTAAGAGATAATGATAGATTATCTAAAATTGAATATGTTCTTGAGCAAATCCAAATAATCTTAAATAAATCTTATGGAGGTAAAAATGGAAGATAACGTAAAAGAATCTGTTGATAATTTGATAGATGAAGTTGTAGATGGCAGAGTAGAGCCTCTAGATAAAGAAACAGAAGAAAATATTGATAATATTGTTGATAGCTATAATGAATAATAGGGGTCTTTATAAAATAAATAAAATTGGGGGGTGAAATGTCAAAAAAACCAGAAAAACTCACTAAAAAGCATTTATCATTATCATTTCATCCATCAGTATTTAGAATAATGAAACAAAGAAAAAATCAATATATGAAAAAAGAAAAAATTAAGAAACTAAACTGGAATGATTTTGTCAAAATTAAAATATTAAGTTGAAAATGTCAGAAGAACAGAATACAAAAGGAGAAGAAAAAGCATTGGATAATATAATAAGTCTGGTTGCTAATTCCTTTGATAAAGCAGAAGATAAAGAAATACAAGAAGATGTAGATAAAGTTATTAATTTAAGAAATAGAATATTCTAATAAATGGGAAAGCAAAAAGAACCAGAATATAGAAAAAGAAAACCAGATTTAGAAACAGAGAGTCTCAGAGCTTGGATTTCTACAGAAAAAGAGAGTGAAGAAATAGAAAAATTAACAGAAGAAAAAAATAAAATAGAAATAAATTGTGGCAATGGATTTAAGATGAGATTAATTGGATTTATTAAAATGATTGATGAAAAGACAGGGCAGATAGTTTTTGCATACAAATTTAAAAAAGAAAACAGAATAATTATGTATTATATTCCAGATAACTTAACAAAAGAAAACAAAGAAAAGATAAAAATTTTTATTAATAAAATGCAACTAATAGCAAGAATAAGTGGATATGAGATGATAGATGCAAAAGATTTTACTATGAGGGCAGCAGATGAAGCAAAAAGGCTAAGGAAAACCTCTAGCCCAAAGAATAGGGTTCTTTATAAATCTAAATTGATTACTAATTCTAACATAAGATAGAAAGGTTCCTTTACCTAGACAAAATGTCTTGGGTTCGGCGGGGGCATATTTACTATTTCTCAAAGAAATAATAATATTTATTCTGGATTTGAAACCGAAAAGGTTCAACGAGCATTTTCACTTTGAAGTAATTTTATAGAATAACAAAGTGGAAATGGGAGCACCGGCGGGGGCATTCTCACTACTCAACAAATACTTCTCACCACAATAATCATTAAAAAACAATTTTCCTATCTAAAACAAATGTCAAGTAAAGAAGGACGCTCTGGAAGTAAAAAGAGAGGACGTGCAAGAAAACATAGACAACGACAAAAAAGACATCCACATAAAACCGGAAAACAAGACCAATTCCGCAGAAGAAACCTATGGAGAAAAATCTATCTAAGACATGAAAAACTAATAAGTCGCTCCACTCACATAGAAAACTACAAAAAAGAACAAATTCCCACAGGAAGAGAATTCTACATAAAAGATTATCTCAATTTATTAAAAAAAGACATAAAACTATATAAGGAATTTAAAGAAAAATATACTAAAGGAAATTTAGTTGATAATGTAATGGACCAAATTAATAAAGATTGTTCAATGATAGAAGAAAAACTTTTAGAACCTAATTTGCCTGAAGAAAAATTAACAGAACTTAAAAGAGAATATGAAACAATTAAATCAGAACTTAACTACTCATAAGAGAACTTAATAATTAATAAATTTTAGATAAATATTAGAATCTTACAAAAACCTTAAGCTCGGAATATAGATAATTAAGCTGGCTAAATCAACTCCTTAACAGAACTTAATATTTGTAAAATTATAGATATAAAATAAATCAAATCATCTCATATACTTCCTCTCCCAATCTTCAATATAATAATTAGGCAATTCAACCTTATTACTAGCTCTTCTTTTTTTAGTAAACGCCCTTAATAAAATCCCGACCAAAAACCCAACACCAATTCCTGATAAATGAGCAATACTTCCAATATTTGTTTCACCAAAAGCCCCTAAGCTTCTTAAAATATCTCCTGCAATCCATAAACCAGCTGCAAGAAACATTGGCAAAATCAAACCAAAAGCCCAAACCATCATTAATGGTTTAATAACTGTAAGACAGCCAATAATTCCCATTATAGCTCCGCTTGCTCCAAGTGAAGAACCATAAAAATTAACACTGACTATATTTGCAATTATTCCACTTCCAAAAAACACAAGCAAGAATTTCCTGCTTCCAATTAATTTCTCCAAAGCAATCCCAAAAAAGAACAAAGCAAACATATTATAAGCCAGATGCATAACACTTCCGTGCAAAAATATAGAAGTCACAAACCTCCAAATCTGAGAATAAGCTAACTGATTCAATACAAATATTTCAGTAAACTCTTCAAAACTTACTTGCAATATAAACACAATTATATTAACTAACAAAAACCACAATGAATAAAATTTTATTTTTTTTGGCATGAAAGTAAAAGAGCCAATAGATTTAAAAACCCTATCATGTTAACAAAAACATGAAAGCTAAATTAACCAGGGGGTTTCCCCACAATTAAGATAAAAGATTTTTATAGCTTAGCTTTCAATTCTATTAATTCTAACAAACTTTTTATACCTTTTATTCTTAAATCTAAATATGGCGGATGTAGTTTAGTGGCAGAACGTCAGGTTGTGGTCCTGAAGACGAGAGTTCGATTCTCCCCTTCCGCTTTCTGTAATTCTTACAAAATTCCGGAGGGTAATGCTTAAAATGAAAGCTGATTTTATTCATCATACCAAAGAATTCTGGTTTAATTAGATGTAATGCCTTAACAAAAGAATATGATTTATCTGGAGATATAATAAAAGTTAGAGGAGAAGATGTCCCTTTAATTATTTCTAAATTAGTAAAACAACGTAAAAAAGCAATTGGAATAACAGGGGAAGATTTACTAAAGGAATTTCTATTAGAAAACAGAGATACTGAAGTAAGGATAATAAAAAGAATTTTATGGGAAGACACTGACTTTGTTTTTAAAAAGCCCACTCTTTGCTTATTAGGTCCAGAAGGAAAAAGAATCAATGAATTACCAAAGAAACTGAAAATATGCATAAATTCTAAATATAAAAGACTAGCTAAAAAAAACTGTCTTAATTTTCTTAAAGATAAAGGCTATTCATTCAAGAAAATTTATGCTTCAGGTTCTACAGAAGAATTTTTTTCTAATGGGATTGTTGATTTAGTAATTGATATTGTATGTTCTGGGAAATCTGCTAAAAAAGCAGGTTTGAAAGTTTATGATAAAATTTTTGGATCAGATATTGTGATAATAGGGGGGAAAAATGGAAAAATTTAATTTAAAAACATTATACAAAATAATAGAAAAAAGAATTAAAACTAAAAGTAAAGATAGTTATAGCTACAAGCTCTATAAAAACCCTAAATTATTAAATAAGAAAATTTTAGAAGAAGCTGAAGAACTAACTAAAACTAAAAATAAAAAACAAACAATCTGGGAAACTTCTGACTTATTATACTTCCTTCTTGTATTTTTAGTAAAAAGAAAAGTAAAATTAAATCAAATAGAAAAGAAATTAAGGGAAAGAAATAAAAACAGAGAAAAATTAAATAAAATAACAAAGGAAGAATAAAATGAAAACAGAAACAGTAAAAGGTTTTAGAGATTATTCAGGAGAAGAAGCCCTGAAAAGAGCTAAAGTCAGAGAAATTATAGAAGAAACTTTCAAACTCTATGGTTTTGAACCAGCTGAAACTCCCATAATAGAATATGAAGAATTTGTAAAGGGTGAAAATCTAAATGATGAAGCAGTAAGTGATACATTTAAATTAGAAGATAGAGGAAAAAGGAAACTAGCATTAAGATATGAATTCACTTTCCAATTAAAAAGATTGATGAAAAACAAAAAACTTCCTTACAAAAGATATCAAATAGGGCCTGTTTTTAGAGACGAACCAGTGTCTTCAACAAGGTTCAGACAGTTTATTCAATGTGATCCAGATATTATTGGTTCAACAATAAAAGATGAAGCTGAAATTTTAAAGATAGCCTCTGAAATTTTAAATAAATTGAACATAAAATTTACAATCAATATTAATAATAAAAGATTACTAAATGAAATCTTAGATGAACAAAAAATAAAAGAAAAAGACAAAGAACAAATAATAAGAGAAATAGATAAATTAGATAAACAACCAGAAAACGAAGTTAAACAAAATTTAAAAAAATATAATGCAGAAAAAATTATTGCTTTATTTAAGAAACCAAGATCATTCTTCAAAAAATACAAATCATTTTCTGAAATTGAAGAATTAGAAAAATACTGCAAATTATATAATGTAAAAATAAATTTCCAGCCTTCCCTAGCAAGGGGTCTCTCTTACTACAATAGAACTGTTTTTGAAATAAAAACAAAAGAAATGAAAGAGACAATTCTTGGAGGAGGAAGTTATATGTTTAACAACATTCAATGCACTGGTTATGCAATGGGACTAGACAGATTATCCCTGCTTGCTAAAATAGATTCTGACAAAAAGAAAGTTTTAGTGATTAGTTTAAATCAGGATAAGAAGGTGATTGAATTAGCTGGTAAAATAAGAGGGCTTGGTGTTGCTTGTTCTGTTTATTATGGCAAGCCTGGGAAAGCTTTAGAATATGCAAATTCTCTAAAAATTCCTTTTGTGGTTTTTGTTGGGCAGGAAGAAGTCAAGAAAGGAAAAGTGAAGGTGAGAGATATGAAAACAGGGAAAGAAAAACTAATTTCCAAAAGAGAAATTAAGGAATATTTGAAGATAGAAAAACATAAAAACATACCAAACATACAATAACATGAAAGCACTAATAATCAACGGCTCTGGAATTTTATTAGATTCAGATTTAGCAGGGATTAGGCTTCTCTTGAGAGAATTAGGAAAAGAAAAAGAAATGTTGGAACAGAAACAAGAATATGATAAAATTAAGCAGGAAAAACCTTGGGGTTTGGACAATCTTGCTAAATTATATAAGGGGGTTTCTGAACAAGAGATCAACAAACTATCTAAAAAAATAGTTAAGGAAAAAATTAATCCAGATGCTAAAGAAATAATCAGCAAAATTAAAGAAAAAGGATATACAGTTGTTATTTACACAAGTGAATTAATTAATATCTCAGATGCTTTGAAAAAAGAACTTGATTTAGATGAAGTTTATGGTAATGTTTTAGAATTCAAAAATGGAGTTGCGACAGGAAAATTAAAAGAAAAAGTAGACAGATATGACAGAGTTGAAAAAATCAAGCAATTTATTGAAAAAAATAATTTATCAAAAAAAGATGTTTATATTGTCGGGGAATCTGTTACTGCTATTCCTTCAGCAAAATTAGGAACAATGATTGCATTTAATTCTGACTGTGATGAATTAAATAATATTGCACAACATAAAATTTCTAAATTAGATGGATTGTTAAAAATTCTTAACTAAGATATCCTTTTCACCATATAAACCCCTTCATCATCTAATCCATAACCTAATTTTCTATAATAATTCCGAACCCCAACCCCTGAGATAACCTTTAATTCACCAACACCTGCCCCCTTAACAATCTTCTCAACTTCATTAAGAAGCTGTTTTCCCAAACCCCTATGTTGCCCCAATCTTTTAGATTTTTCACCAATCTTAAGAGCTTGTCCATAAACATGCAATTCCCTAACAACCCCAGCACTATTAAAAATCCTTAACCTGCATAACCCAAACAAAATATTATCTTTATTTACAATTTCCAAAAAATACTCTTCTCCTCTGCTTGCTTTATATTTTGTAATCTTCAACCCCAACTTATTATTAATCTTCTCCCCTTTCCTCAAATCTCTAATAGCAAATCCAATTTCTCTAAATCTAATCTCCTTAATTCTATCTTTAACTTTCCTTTTCAATTCAGCGTCAATATCTCTCCTTAAATCAATTCTAATTATTCCTGCAACCAAATAATCAGGCGGAATTTCCCGCATAATTCTCATGACCCTGCAATAATTAGGAATTATTTTCATAATTTTAATTATCAATTTTTGAACTTGCTCTTTTGAATAAGGTTTATATTTGCCTTTTTCATGCAAGCCCACTAAGTCTGCTCCTTTAATAACCTGGCAAGGATAAATTTTTAATTGGTCTGGTTTAAATCTTTCATCTCTAAATAATTTTTTAAACATTTCTAAATCTTTTTTAGGATTGCTCCCAGGCAAACCAAGCATCATATGATAACCAACTTTAAACCCATTATTTCTCAATCTCCTGGTCGCCTCAACCACTTCTTTAACTCCATGCCCCCTATTAACAAACTTGTAAATTTTATCATCTAAACATTGCACTCCTAACTCAACCCGTGTACAGCCAAACTCTAAAATTCTTTTAATGGTTTTTTCATTAATTGAATCAGGTCTTGTCTCAATACATAAAGCAACACATCTATGACTTGCTTTTTCGTTTAATTTTTTTGCTTGTTCAAGCGTTTTAGAAGTTTTCTCATTTAATCCATCATAACATCTCTTTATAAAATTATATTGATATTTTATAGGATATTCTAAAAAATTTCCCCCCATAATTATTAACTCAATTTTTTGAGTTGGATGATTCATTAATTTAAATGCCTTTAAACGGGATTTTATTTGTTCATAAGGATTATATTTTAATAAATTAGCACTAAGTACTGGAGGAGACTTAGGAGTATAAGACTGCGGAACATTTAACGAAGGACAATAAAGACATGTCCCATGCTTGCACTTCCGCGGCTTGCACATAACTGCGATTGGAGTCACACCTGCAAGTGTCTTGCTCGGCTTTCTAATTTCACCTTTATCTGGGATTTTCATTTTATTTTTAACTTATTTTATTTTTTTACTTATAATATTTATCCGATAACTTAAGAGGTTTCATCTTTAGCGCTTGAGCTCCTCCTCTCTCTAGCTTAAGGTTTTTGTAAGATTCCAGTATTATTAAAATAGGCGAGCGAACAAAGTAAGCGAGCCCAATATATTCTATAAATTATTAATTCATAACATAAAATAAACAGAAATAAGGGTTTTTAGGGCTTTCCCTATCTACAAAAATCCAAAATACAAAAATTAAAATTTAAAAATAAAAAATAAAATTAAGCAACAACAGTTGTGTAGTCAGCAACATCACAGAGTTTTCCGTTTGATAAACGGCCTGCAATTTCAATTTTATCATCTAAAACTGCAACAGCATCTAAAGTAACTGACATACTCTCAAGTTCTTCCAACCCAGAAGCATCTGCCTCACTTGGTTCTGTTGTTCCAGCAACAATAACTTTAATTTTATCTAAACTTGCAGTTCCTACACCTCTTGTTACAGTTATATTTGCATCAGCAGCTTTTACTGTGCCAAGATCCAAATTCAAAACTATACATTCTGTCCCACCAGCAACCTCTTCTGCACTTTCTGTAACTGTGCTTCTAATAACCTGCCACACAATTACAATTGCTGCAAGAACCAACAGGATAATCAAGACTACTGTAATAATTTGCGCTTGCGCTTTTTTATCCATCTTAATAACCTCCTTTCACTCCTCTTTTTACAATTATTTATTAATTAACCGAAGGAAAAGTAGTTTATAAATATTTTTGTTTTGGTTTTTTGCATATTTTCCTAAAATATTTATGATTTTATATAAATATTGAATCTATTGGCTCGCTCACTTTGTTCGCTCGCCTGTTTTATAATACTAGAATCTTACAAAATATTAAGTTACTCAGAAGAGAAGCTTAAGATATTCATTGTAGAGCTTAACAAATTTAACAGATATTAGATAAAAGAAAAATTTGAATTAGCAAAGCTCCCAGATTTTTAATAATATCATTTATTAAACCTATCAAGAACTTCAAAAAAATCTTTCTTATTAATGACTTTATCAACTTCACTCAAGCCCCTTTGCTCAACAAACTTCCAAAATGCTTCTGGTTTATAACCCTTTTTTTTAAGAGAAGCTGCAGTCGGCAATCGAGAATCATCCCACCCCTTATATTTTCCTAATTTAATTCCCTGCCTCATCTTTGAAGCAGAAATTGCTAGTCCCTGAAAATGAATTCTTCCAATATAACTATCCCAAGGATATTTTCTCCCAAAAACTTTGTAAATCATCTTCTGCCTTTCAGCATTATCTCTATGCTCTTTACCTCTTATCATATGCGTAATCCCCATTTCAATATCATCAACTGGAACAGCAAGATTCATCAAAGGCCAAACCCTGTATTTATTTCCCTGCAAAGCATGTTTTGTCTCATTAATCCGAGCAAGAGGAAAATCCCTCATAGCAGGGTTTTTATGCTTTAAATCAGACTTAAATCTCAAAACAGCCCCCCCCTGCTTATACCCTTTTTTATCTAACATTTTCCTCCACCTTTTTAAATTTTCTTTAACACTCAAATTCCTACAAGAACAGGCTTTCTTTTCCAACAATAATTTTTTAAATTCCTCTTTATCACAATCACAAACATAAGCAGATTGTTTATTCAAAAGTTTCTCAGCATATTTATAATATAAATTCATTCTTTCTGACTGTATCACAATTTTAACTTTATTATCACACAGCCATTTTGATTCTTGCTCAATCATTTTGTAAGCTGGTTTGTAAATATTATCAGGATTTGTATCTTCTATCCGGACATAAAATTTCCCCTTATATTTTTCTGAATAAAGAAAATTAGGACCAATTGTTAAAATATGCCCAAGAGTAAGAGCCCCGCTTGGTGAAGGCGACATTCTGGTCACCACTTTCCCTTTCTTTGCTTTAGGCAAAGGAGGAAGCCCTTTTCTTTCAGGCCTATGTCCAACTAATCCTTGCAGTTTTTCAAACTCTTTCCTCTGTTCCTCAACAGATAGTTTATTAATCTCCTTTAAAACTTCATTTATCTTAAGCATGGCATTCTTAATTCCTGTTCTTTTCAATCCTTCTTTAAACAAACTATTAATGACTGGTCCTGTTGTAGCTTTTCCATTGTGTTCAATTGCATTCTTAAGCACATATGCCCTGATTGTTTTTTTGTTTATCATTTTTGTAGAGATTTTTACGCCAGGAGTGGGAATCGAACCCACAAGTCCAAGAGGACAATCGCGTATCAAACGATCGCGTTTACCATTCCGCCATCCTGGCGCAATTATCTAAACCAATCGAAACATTTAAATATTTCGAATTATTAGTATTATTAATTCAAAAGGATAATCGCGTATCAACTTATCGGGTTCAACCATTCCATCGAACCCTTTTTATTTTTTATGATATTTTATTTCTTAACTATAATACTTATCTGATAACTTAGGGGTTTCTATCATTGCCTTTAAGCATCTCATCTCTCGAGCTCAATATCTTCTCTAATTTATTCAGCTTTTCATCTTTAATAAATTTTCTCTTATTTAAATAACTTCTAAGTTTGGAACTAATATATCCTATATAAAATATAATGGGAGATAAAACAACTACCCCCATCATATAATTAGGAATTTCGATATTAATATTTGCCATTTTACTCTAATTCATCCCCAAACCCTGTAACCCCTTCAATTCTCTCTTCTCTCACAACATCTTCAAATAATTGGGCAACTTCTCTTGCAATTTTCCTTATTTCTTCTTGTCTTCTCTTATCCAATTCTACTGCTCCCAATTCCTCTCTCATCTCGCCAATATCTTCCTCAAGCTCCTCAATAAAATTATCTTCATGCTTTTTAAAATATTCATATAAATAAATCCAAATCTCATCTAGGTGCTCCTGCTGTTCTAACTGTAACTTTTTGCCCTCGCTTAAATGCAATAAAGGCAAAAAACAAGCTAATCTTTCTACTCTTTCTTTCCCAGCCAACTCAGAATAGCCTATTTTATTCAAATGTTTATCAGGGCTAACTGCTCTTTTCTTGATAGCAGTAAGAACTTTTGCATAAAACTGTTTAATCCTATCCTTTAAATCAACTCTTCTAAAACTTGGAAAATCAATCTCAGAAAGTTTCTTAGCTCTCTTAACAGCAACCTCTCTCTTAATTCTCCTTGACTCTGTATTAATTGCCTTGTCTAATGCAGCCATTAACTCAGGCAAAGTAACTCTTCTTGCCCTCGGCAAAGGAGTCCTTGGGATTAAAACAGGCAGTTCATTTTCATCTATTTCAATCCTCTCAACAACATATCTCTCCTCTTCTTTCCTGCCAAACAAAATTTCATCAATGCTTTTAATATGCTTATTAAGCAGGAATTCTGACTTGATTCTCAAAAGCAATGCTGCTGCAAGCAAAACTTTGCTGGAAATATAAAAATCAGTGTCTTCAAACTCGGCGATTTTCTCAAAATACTTTCCAGTCAGCAAAACAATATCAATATCCCAAGGATCTAATTGCTCACTATGAATCAACTCGTAAATAATAGCATGCCAGTCTGGCTTTCTGCTGGTAATTATATCATAAAACTGATTCTGCCCTATTTTTTCCTCTTCCATATATGTCTATCATTAGAAAGTTTTTAAACTCTTTTATCTTATTTATAATCACTACTCAAAGTAAAAAGCTTAAGAATATCATTTTTAAAGCGTAATATTTATAGA
>JAUUWR010000048.1 GCA_030588935.1 bacterium
AAGACGGGTGGTGAGCCTGACTCTAATGGCTGACTATGCTCTTGCCCCTTTTCTTTAAAATATATTGAGAAAAAGATACCTATAAAAATCTAAATTATAATTTTTCCAAAATCAAAAACCTTAAAAACCCCAACTTCATAATAAAACTACCCAATGGGGAGAGAGTTCTGATGAATGATTAAGATGACATACAAAATTATAAATAGTTTAAGGGTTTTATATAAATCATGAAAGAAAGATTAGAAGCAATTTTAGGTTCCATGCTTTTTGGATTTGCCGGAGCAGGATTTATGATACTTAATGGATTTTATGAGGGGGTTTTTGATAAACCAGACCAAACTCTTAATTTAATGGAAATAGGAAAATATGCCCTTATTGGCTTTTCAACTGGAGCCCTTATTACAGGTGCTTTATCTTATCTTTGTATATCAAATAAGGGAATAAGCTAGTTTAAATTTTTCAAATCAAAACCCTTAAAAACCCCAAATTCATAATAAAATTTTCTAATCCTCTTAATCATCTCAGTAACCTTTAAATACTACTACCACTTATTATTATTATTAAGTCCCCGGTATGGTCTTTTGACAATGCCGGGATCCTTTTTATATAAATTGTTTACAAATGTTTTTATATGAAGTCCTATTTAATTAATTATGGAAGCAATAATCTTCATTGACGGCAATAACCTTTATCACAATTTAATAGGGATGGGGATTAAACCTTCTCATTTAGATTTTCAAAAATTAGTAAGTTATATTTGTGAGCATTATAATTTTGAATTAAAAAAAGTTGTATATTATAATTCCATGCCAGATTTGAAAGATGGAAAACTCCTTTATTATTCACATTTAAAATTTATAGATGAGTTAAGAAAACTTCCAAAATTTGAAGTTAAAACAAGAAAGCTACAGGTTCATTCTACAAAAGAATTACTAAAAGAAAAACAAAAATTAATTGACTCTATGGATTTGTGCAAAGTTTGCGAACCTGTTGTTGAAGAAACTATTTTAGACGCGATTGGAAATGTAAAGAAAAAAGAGAAAGGTATTGATGTTCAGCTTGCAATAGATTTTGTTGAAAATGCAATTGATAAAAATTCAGAGAATTTAATTTTATTTTCAGGAGATGCGGATTTTATTCCTGCTATGGAGCTTGCAAAAAAGAAAGGAGCAAGGGTAATAAGTTCCTCTGTCCCAAAAGGATATTCTTGGGAATTGAGAAACAAATTCGAATTTTTTACAATTGGGAAAAGGAAGTTAATTGAGAATTGTTTAAAATAAAAATCAAAACCTTTAAAAACCCCAAATTCATACTAAAACTACCCAATGGGGAGAGAGTTCTGTGATATTTTAAAAATGGCAAAAATATTATCAAAAATAAGAAAAACTGCAGTAACAGGTTTAGCAGGACTTATAGGTTTTTTACCAATAGGATGTGCAGAGAATCAAAAACCAGACATATATGTCCAATCAACAATTGCAACTAATTACGTGTTTGGCAGCGGGCATATTATAGGGAGAAAAGACCCTAAAAAACATGGGGGAGTCAATCAAAATCTTGTTAGTTTAAGCAAAGGAAATCTTTCTGGATTTATATGGTCAAGTTATGATTTTCAGGATAAAGAATTACATGAAATAGATGTTGGAGTAGATTATGCTATTTCAATTAATGATAAACTCTCATTAACTGCAGGTTATTGGAGATGGAATTATCCTTCTGAACTTTTAGGAGAACATGGAGATAATGTTCTTAATGCAGGAGCATCTTATAAAGGAAAGATTGATTTTGATGCAAGGATTATTCATTTAATTGCTCATGATAATGTTGAAGATGGGGATTTCTTTTCTGGAAAGATTTCAAAAACATTTCCAGTATATAAAAAAAAGAACTTGAAAGTTTCAATAACTCCAGATATTAGTATTGGATACTCTGATAATTTTTATGGCGTTCATGGATTAACTACTATAACACCTGGCGCTTCTTTAAATTTTCAAAAAGGAAAGTTTGATTTTAGTTTGTTTGTCAATGTTCAGGATGGAAAATCTGGTGCAGAAGATTTAACTTATGGCGGAGTAAGATTTGGGTGGGCATTTTAATCCCAAAACCCTTAAAAACCCCAACTTCATACTAAATCTACCCGATGGGGAGAGAATCCTTAATTCTTCGGCGAATACTATTGTTTATAAATATTCTTTCTGTTACCTACCTTAAGAATAATTATTGTATCTTTTTCTATTTCAAATAAAACTCTATAGTCCCCAACTCTTAATCTAAATAAATCAGATTTTTGTAATCTTTTAACATCTGCTGAATTAAGATTCTCTTTTGAACTACTAACTTTTTTGTAAATTCTAGAACTAAGATTTCCTTCAAGTTTTGCTAATTCTTTAATTGCACCCTCTTTCCATTCTATATTAAACATTATAAACCAATTATTTTTCCAACTTCTTCATGAGAAAAAGTTCTTCCTTCTCTCGCTTCTTCTATTTCTTTTTTTGTTTTATCATTAAGTTCTAAATTATCTTCTATCATATTCTCAATTACCCCATTATAAGTTTCTCTCTCAAATATTTTCATTTTATCTAATATCTGTTTTATATTATTAGAGATTTGAATTGTAGTTGGCATTTCATTATAACCCTTTATAATGAATTATAATCTATTATAGTATTTAAACTTTTCTATTGGCTTGGTGAGGGGAGAGTAAGTTTTAAAAACCCCAACTTCATAATAAAACCCAAAAACCCTCTTACCCTCTACTTTCAAATATTACTTTGTAAGGGGTAAGATTTCTAAACTCTTTCTACCACCAAACATTTATAAATCAAATTCTCAATAAAATTTTATATAATGCTGATATTATAAACTAATAATAACAAAAATATAACGCTATAAATAATTAAGATTAAGCGTTCTAAGATTAGAGGTTAAGAATATAAATTAAAAAAGCTTAATCAACTCATCTTTAAAGCTTAACATTTTATCATATTCCAGAAATAAAATAAAAATGCAACAACAAGAACAAGAACAAAAATCAACATTAGGCAGTTTAGCAAGAGAACTAAAAGAAAAAATATCTAGGGAAGAAAAGGAAAAAATAAAAGAAACTATCTCAAGGGAAGATACATCGAAGAAACCGTTAGGTGTCTTAGATAAAGATTTAGACAAACAAATCCAGAAAGCCTCAGAAAAAATAACAAAGAGAGAAGTTGGTAAAGAAATAAAAGAGGTTAAGAGTAAAGATAGAAATATTGGAGAAACCCTTATCCCATTGGAAGACTATATTAAATGTGCAGTTCATTTGGGAACAAAAGTTATAACACCTCACATGAGAAAATATGTTTACAAAAGAAGAGCAGACGGATTATCTGTAATTAACACAGTTGCTATCGACGAAAAATTAAGAGAAGCTATTAAGTTTCTAACCCAATACAGCCAAGAACAAATTTATCTTGCCTGCAAAAGAGAAGCAGGATGGCCTGCTGTTAAGAAATTTCAGGAAATTACAGGAATTAAAACATTCACTAAAAAATATCCCCCAGGAATCACAACTAATCTTGAATTAGAAGATTTTTTCGAGGCAGAACTAACAATTATATGCGACCCTTGGATAGATAGAAATGCTTTATTTGATACTGCAAGATTAAAAAAACCAGTCATAGCTCTCTGCGACACAAACAATTTCACAACTCACATCACAAAAATAATTCCATGCAATAACAAGGCAAAAAAATCAATTGGATGCATCTTATACATCCTCGCAAGAGAATTTTGCAGAGCCAAAGACTTGCCGTTCAATGCCGAGTTAGAAGATTTTACTGGTGGGTTGGAATAAAAACTTTTATTCTTTTTGTTCTTATTAATTCTACAAGAATAATAGCTCGAAAGATGAGATGCTAAACGTGAACAACCCATCTTAAAAGAGTGATGTTTCATAAGATTCCAGAATAATAAAATGATTTAAAAAATAAAATCATCCCCTAGATCTCTCACCCTCTTTTTCCATCTTTTCAAGACGAGTATAATAATCTTCAAGCTCGTTTAAATGAGCCAAAGCAATTTTTCCAGTCATTAGAGGGTCATCATCAGTAACATTTGTATTAGAATCAACAGTTCCATGTTCTAATTCAACATCCATTCCCATTCTAAACTGCTCAACATCATATTTATCCCACTTAATACCAAGTTGCTCTCCAATTTTCTTTGCTTCTTCTGCTGTAAAGCTTTTTTTCATTTTCTTTTCAATTTACCCATTTATCTTTTTAATCCTTTCTCTATCTTTACCAATCTCTTTAATTTACTCTCACGAACTAAACCATAAATTCCAGTCTTAATAAAATCACAGCCAAAACCAACACCCAGGTCAGCAATTGTGTCATCTTCTGTTTCTCCTGAGCGATGAGACATAATTGTTTTAATACCTGCTTTCTTAGCAAGTGCAATAACTTCTTTAACTTTCAAAAGCGAGCCAATCTGATTTGGCTTTACAATAACTCCATTGATTGCTTTCATCTTAATTGCCTTTTTCAATCTCTTAGGATTTGTAACAGTCAAATCATCCCCCACAATAAAACATTTTTCTTTATTTAACTCTTTAAAACCAGCAAAATCATCCTCATTTAATGGGTCCTCAACATAATATAGATTATACCCTTTAATCAATCCTTTAATCGCCTCAATCTGCTTGTTTTCACTTAATTCTCTTTTAGGATTTTTATAATTGTAAGTTTTCTTAAAAAAACTTGAAGCAGCAGCATCTATTCCAATAACAAGGTTTTCATTAAACTTTTTTTTAATCTTTTTTTTAATAACGTTCATGATTTCAAGAACCTCTTCATTGCTCCTGTTAGTTTCCCAAGCACCTTCATCATTTTTCTTCTGGGACCTTAATAATTTATAAGCAAACCTATGAGCAATTTTATTTACTTTTATACATCCTTCAATTGTCTTAGCATTTGAAATAAACAAAAACTCTTGGAAATCTGGTTTTTTTCCTTTAATTCCCCTTGAATGAACTCCTCCACCGATTATATTGCAAATCGGGCGGGGTAACTTCTTAGTTTTTCCTTCTAAAAACTGCCATAACTCTTTTTCATTCTCGCAAGCAAGAGCTTTCAACAGCGAAGCTTCAAGAGCAAAAAGAGAATTTGCACCTATTTTATTCTTAACAACTTTCTCTAATTTTGTTAAATCCTCAAACTTTTTGATAATCAAAGAATTTATTTTTTTAGCATTTAGATTGTTAATTATGCTAATATCACTATTCAAATCTCTGGCATAAGGCTTGGCCTCATATTTTCCAACAGATTTGCCAGAAGGCGCAGATGTTTTAAATTTTCCATCAGAAGTTTGAACAATAATTTGGATTGTCGCTTCTCCTCGTGAATCTTTCACCCTCTTTGCAATCACCTTTTTTATTATCATCTTAATGTTTATGATATCCACCTTTTTTCTCATACTCTTTATGAGTTTTATGTACTTCTAAGATGATTTGTAGAATTTTAAATCTATCCCTAGCAGTATTTGTATAAAATGCACGCGCCTCTTTACCTAATTTAATCAAAAATAAATTTGAATACCATATTTATTATCAAAATATCTATAAATTGGAAGTTTTTTAGAAATAGGATTGCCTCTTCTTCTTGTCTTGAGAAAATCTATAGCCTTCAAAATTAAAGAATAAAGTTCTGCATTAGACTTATTTCCTTTAATCAATTCTTTTTCAATTTCAACTTTTATTTGAAATAAATTCCCACTTAATTGCACTATGAATTCTTTCATTTTCAAAATATTATTTTACACTCTTACTGCCTCTTGAATTAATTCATTAAGTTTTTTATTATTAGCAAAAATCCAAATTATCTTATCTTCCTCAAACATGATTTTATTAGATCTTTCTAGATAGTCTAATATTAATTTAAAAGTTTGATATTGCATTTGTTTAGGAAGACTTTTCCATAATTCCATTCTTGTTGGATAATCGTCACTCTCTTGAATCGCTTTTTCAAGCATTAAGATAGAATCTAATTTTGGATAATGCAGGATTTTCAAAGCCATTTTGTTATTTTTTACCATATTCTCTATTGTATAAACTTATACAATTGACTTTATAAGGTTTTTGTTTTAATTATAGTTATAAAGAAAGTTGCAAATTATTATAGAATCTTAGTATAATAATATTTAAATAACATTCAATCAGTAATGAACATTATGTCTTTAATTAAGATATTTATGGCAATAGGGATTGCAGTAATATGTGCATTGTTTATAGGTTATAGTTTATATTTGATTTATGAACGCCCTTCTTATAGTGATTATAAAGGAAATCGCGAAATATATAAGGATGCTAAGGAGCAATATGAATTTAATATATTTATTATTTTAGTATTGATGGGCATGATTTTAGTGGCTTTTGGAGCATTATTATTTGCTTTTGCAGATTTAGAGTGTATTGACTCTGGTTTAATGGGGGGAGGAATAATAACGATAGTTCATGGAGTTATAAGAAGTTTGTCTATTTCAAATAAAGATATAAAGTTATCCATATTCTTCTTAATTTTTATTTTATTAATTTTTTTTGCTTTTTCTATTGATTTTGCTAGTAAACACAGAAAAAAGAGAAAATACATCTCCTCTCAATTTTATTAATTAAATAGAATATAAAAATCTTTGTTAAATCAAATTTCCTCACCCTCAGATTTAGCCCCAGTTTCCTCAACCTCATCATCAGGTTTAGCTATCTCCATAATCTCCCCACCTTCTTTAATTTCTTTTTCTTCTCTAACTTCCTTACCCTCTTTCTCTTTTTCTTCTTTTTCAGCCAGTCTCCTTTCTTCTTCAGCCTGCTTTTCTAATTTTTCCTTAATTTCTTCTTCAGATAATTTCTTTACAGTCTTTTCAGATTTTTTAGGCAAGGGCCTTCTTACTGTAATCGGCAGAATGTCTGATTCTAATTCTTTTTCAGCAATCTTAAGAGAATCAAAATTAAGTTCATCTATTTCCTCTTTACTTAATTTCAATAAAACAGGAGCATCCATTGCCAACTGCAGACTTCTCGCCCCAAGTATTCGAGCAATTTCATATCTTGTGAATTTGTCCTTAAGTTTTTCTAATTGCATTTTATTATTTTTTGGTTTAATTCATATCTTTGTAAGCTTTCTAAATCTTCTAATTTTAAATAGCTATAAAGTGAAGCAAGACTTTTCTTTCCACTTTCTGCTAACTTTTCTGCTCTAGAAATATTCCCTATATGAACTCCAATGCTCTTAATTCTTCTATAACCTTCTTCTGATAAACCTTCTAAAATAAAATCTTTTGAAATAGGTAAACTAAAATGAAAATAATTTTTTAAGGAAATCCCCATATTTTGAAGAAGAGTTATTATATCAAAGGGGTTATTTAAGACATCTTTAACCATATCTGTCCCCTTTAAACTTTCAATTCTATCTTTTTTAATACCAACACTAATTAATGCTTTTTCTATCATTACATCCACGGCAAGGATACCTCTGCCTTAAGGCAGAGTGAGGAATTGCCGTCTTCCTTATTAATATTTAATTGTTCAATAGAAAGA
>JAUUWR010000082.1 GCA_030588935.1 bacterium
AAAGAATTTTTAAAAGAAATGATAGTAAAACCTTTAGATTAATGCAATATAAATGCTTTTAAATATTTCTATCTTTTTTAAAATATGGCTAAAGTATTATTCGTAACAAAAGGTGAAGAATATTTCCCCCCTATGGGGATAATGCAAGTAGCATCTACTGCTGAACAAGTGGGGCACAAGGTAATTTTAGGTGTGTTATCAAAAGAAGATGTATTCAAGAAGATAAAAAAAGAAAGACCAGATGTTATTGCTTATAGTGGTTCTACGGGTGAGCATAAACTTTATTTTAAATTTAATCAAGAATTAAAGGAAAAACAGCCAAAGATAACCACCATTATGGGTGGGCCTCATGCAACATTTTTCCCTGAAAGAACTTTAATTGATGCTAATCTTAATGCAGTTTGTATAGGGGAAGGAGATTATGCTTTTCCTAAATTTTTAAATAGAGTAGATAACGGAAAAGATTTTTCTGGTTTGGAGAATATCATGATTAAAGAAGGAGAAAGACCAAAATTGAAGCCTTTGGTTCAAGATTTGGATTCCTTGCCTTTCTCAGACAAAGCACTATTTTATGATAATGGAGAAAGTGGAAATAATCCTATAAAGCATTTTTTCGTAACAAGAGGATGCCCTTATAATTGCACTTATTGTTTTAATAAGCCATTTAGAGCCATGTATCCTGGACAGAAATATATAAGAAGACGTTCTGTAAACTCTATTTTAGAAGAAATAGCAAAAGTTAGGGAAAGGTGGCCTCTTAAATATATCAAATTTTATGATGATATTTTTACCCTTAAAGCTGATGATTGGCTTGAAAAGTTTGCTGAAAAATATAAAAAACAAATAAATTTACCTTTCTTTTGTTTAATGAGGGCAGATTTATTAACAGAAAGAATAGCTGACTTATTAAAAGAGGCAGGATGTCGTGCTATAAGTATGTCAATAGAATCTGCTAATCCAAAAATAAGAGAAGAAATTTTGCAAAGAAAAATGACTAATGAACAAATAAAAAAAGCTTATAAGTTGTGCGGGGAGAGGGGGATAGCAATTCAAAGTAATAATATCTTGGGATTACCTACAACAACAATAGAAGATGACATTAATACTGTTGATTTCAATATAGAATGTGGTACGAAACAAAGTACTATTGTTATGGGGGAATTTGGAACTGCCCATCCATATCCTAAAACAGAGCTTGGAAGGATTTGTAAAGAGTTGGGGTTTTATGATCCTGAAAGAGGTTTTTATGATATGCATATGTCTTATCATGATGAATCTCCATTAAATTGCTTTACTCCAAAAGAAAAAAGAATGCAAAAAAATTTAACAATGTTAGGAACTGTCGCAGTAAGATTCCCTTGGACAAAGAATTTAATAATGAATCATTTAATAAAACTACCTCCTAATCCTCTTTTTTTTGCTTCTTTTTATTTGGCAAAAACAACAGGGTATATGAAGCACATTTATCCCCTTGATTATACTTTAAAAGATTACTTAAGAATTATTCCTCAAAGTTTTAAGTTGGATTGGTTCAAGAGAATGACTAGTAAAAAATGGAAAAAATAAAACAACCAGATGTAGACAACCACAAATTAATGTATCATCCTAAAAGAGTGGTTGAATGGCTTGAAAAAAGTGATTGCTATCCAATTTATGTGGAAATTGGCCCTACAAATGCTTGTAACCACAGATGTGTTTTTTGTGCTTTAGATTTTATTGAGGGGCGGCATGATTATATTGACACCAAAATTATGGCGAAAACCCTAGAAAATATGGCTGAAAATGGTGTTAAGTCAGTTATGTTCGCAGGAGAGGGTGAACCTTTATTACATAAAGATATTTCAAAATTTGTTAAGTATGCTAAGAACTCTGGATCAGATGTTTCAATAACAACAAATGGCGTCTTGTTTAATAAAGAAAAAGCAAAAGAGTGTTTACCTTATCTTTCATGGATAAGATTTAGTATAGATTCTGGTAGTTCTGAAAACTATGCTCAGATTCATAAAACAAATCAAAAAGATTTTAATAAAGTTATTAAAAATATTGAAGAAACTGTAAAATTTAGAAACTCTAATGGACTTAAAACAATGATAGGAGCCCAGTTTTTATTAATACCTCAAAATATTAATGAAACAGTCAAACTTGCCAAAATATGTAAGGACATTGGAGCGGATAATTTACAAATAAAACCTTATTCGCAACATCCAAACAGCATAAATAAATTTGTAATAAATTATGAAGATTATGCTTATTTAGAACCTGAACTAGAAAACTTTAATTCAGAAAAATTTAAAATTATATTTAGAAAAAAAACAATGCAAAGATTGCAAGAAAAACCAAACTATGATCACTGTTACGGACTATCTTTTTTTACCTTAATTGACGCGAAAGGAAATGTCATTCCTTGTAATCTTTTTTATGATAATCAGGATTTTTACTTTGGAAATCTTTATGAACAAAGTTTCCCTGAAATTTGGGAGGGCACTAAAAGAAAAAAAATTTTAAAGGAGTTATATAAAAGAAGTATAAAAGGATGTAGAGAAAATTGTAGATTAGATCCAGATAATAGGTATCTACATAGACTAAAGAATCCATCTCCTCATGACAATTTTATTTAAAATGGAAAAGGTATCATTAGTAGTTTTAAGGAAGGATAATAGAATTTTGTTGTATTTAAGAGATAATAAACAAGGTATACCTTATCCTAATTATTGGAGTTTAATTGGTGGAGCTGTAGAAAAAAATGAAACCCCTTTACACGCAATTAAAAGAGAAATAAAAGAAGAAATTAATAGTGAGGTAAAAAATATTGAATTTGTAGAAAAAATAAAGGTTATTAATAACCCTTTATGTGAAAATCACATAATTTCTCTCTTTAAAGGTGAGATAAGTAAGAATTTAGAGGACATAAATTTAAGTGAAGGCCAGAAAGTTTCTTACTTTACTTTATCTGAACTAAAAAAAGTGTATGTGGTTGATTTTTTAAAGAAATTTATTTTTCAGAATAAAGAAAAGTTTTCATTAAACAAAAATAAAAAACTAAAATGAAAAAAGCTATTGTCACAGGTGGTGCTGGATTTATTGGAAGCCATATGGTTGAGCTTTTATTAAATAAAGGTTATGAAGTAATTGTTATTGATGATCTCTCTAATGGTCAGTTAGATAATGTTGAACTTTTTAAAGATAATCAAAACTATAAATTTTATAAAATAGATATTTCAAGGGAATTTGATGATTCTATTTTTCAAAATGTTGATTATGTCTTTCATTTAGCTGCTTTAGCTGATATTATTCCTTCTATTGAAAATCCTATTAAGTATCATCATGTTAATGTAACAGGAACTATTAAAGTTTTAGAAGCTTGCAGAAAATACAATGTAGAGAAGATAATATATGCTGCTTCATCTTCTTGTTATGGTATTCCTAAGATATATCCAACACCAGAAACAGCAGAAATAAAACCAGAGTATCCATATGCTTTTACTAAATATTTAGGTGAGCAATATGTCATGTTCTGGAATAAGGTATATAAAATTCCGGTAGTTTCTTTAAGATATTTTAATGTTTTTGGAACAAGGGCAAGAAGCAATAATACTTATGGTGCAGTATTTAAGGTATTTTTAAAGCAAAAACTTGAAAATAAGCCTTTAACAATAGTCGGAGATGGAACCCAAACTAGAGATTTTACATATGTAAGTGATATTGTTAAAGCAAATCTCATAGCTGCAGAATCTGATATAAATGGAGAGATAATTAATATAGGAAGCGAAAAACTACATTCTATTAATTACTTAGCAAAGTTAATTGGTGGGCCTGTCACACATATACCAAAAAGACCTGGCGAGCCAATATCTACTTATGCAGATATAACAAAAGCGAAAAAGCTTTTGAAATGGAAACCACTAGTTTCTTTTGAAGAAGGAGTTAAAATAATGCTTGAAAATATTGATTATTGGAAAGATACCCCTTTATGGACGCCTGATAAAATTAAAAAAGCCACAAAACTATGGTTTAAGTATCTAAAATAAAATGGAAACTGGAGATTATATTAATGAAATAAAGAAAAAGATTGATTTTGAACAGATAGAAAAGCATATAAAAAAATTGGAAAAATTAAATGTGTTAATTATAGGAGATGCCATCATTGACCAATATATTTTTGTATCCCCAAAAGGAAGGGCAATTAAAGATCCAATACTTTCCACAGAATATAATTATAAAGAAAGTTATGCTGGGGGGGTTCTTGCAATTGCTAATAATATTAGTAATTTTGTGAAGAAAGTAAATGTA